>JAEZVB010000150.1 GCA_023443285.1 Bacillota bacterium | reverse complement strand
GGTAGACAGTACGGTGTTATTAACCGGGGAATCAGGAACTGGAAAAGAGATATTAGCTAAATATGTACACCGGCACAGCAAAAGAGCTGAGGAAGCATTTATCGCTGTAAATTGTGCTAATTTGCCGGAAAATCTTGTCGAATCCGAATTGTTTGGTTATGAAAAGGGCGCTTTTACCGGAGCAAATACCGAAGGAAAAGTAGGTTTGTTTGAAGCCGCCCACAATGGTACTTTATTTTTAGATGAGATTGCCGAACTTCCCTTCGCGCTTCAGGCAAAACTATTGAGAGTACTTGAAACCTGTGAAGTTCGTCGGCTTGGAAGCAATGTTGACCGGAAAATGGATTTTAGACTTATCGCCGCAACCAATAAAAACTTAAAAAAGTTGGTAGAGGAAGGCTTGTTTAGGAGCGATTTGTACTACCGGCTCAACGTAATACCGATCATGATACCGCCCTTGCGGGAAAGGCCGGAAGATATTGTGGTATTGGCTTTGCGTTTTTTAGAAAGCTTTAATAAGAAATACGGTTTAGATATTGAGTTTGATTCTGAGACATTTGAAGAACTGCAAAGTTATAAATGGCCTGGAAATGTGCGGGAACTAAAAAGTGCAGTAGAACGGAAAGTAATTAGCAGCCTGCAGGATAGCCAAACAGATAATTTGATTTTTGATACCATGGCTCATGGAAATGAATATCAGTACAATGTTTTTAAATTGCTTGGGCTAAATGGAACCTTACGGGATGTATTAAAAACAGTTGAAAAAAAATATATCAATCATGTATTAGCGGAAAACAATGGAAAAATCGGAGAAACTGCGGAAAGTTTAGGTATTTACCGGACTGTTCTATATCGTAAATTAAAAGAATATCAAAAGAAAAATGATGTGGAAATTTGATAATTTGGTGAATGGATGCTCTTTAAAGAGACATCCATTTTTTTTTGTAGGGAAGCTCACCGTCAATGTACCAAAAAAGGTATATTGACGGTTTTGAATTTACTGAAGATTGAATGAAATGGTACATAAAATGAGGGCGAACGAAAGAAGAAATGCTTTTAAAGCCTGCTAATGCTGGATTTTTAACATTGATAAAGCATTGGCACAAAACATGCTATATATAGATACGTAGTAATATTTCACACATAAAGGAGTGTAACAATGATGTCAAAATTGATAACCGCTGACCAGGCTGCAGCCTTGCTGCAAGATAACATGACCGTAGCAACTACTGGTTTTGGTCTTGCAGGATGGGCTGAAGAGGTTGCAGAGGCACTTGAGAAAAGATTTACTGGAACAGGCCAACCGAGAAATTTGACCCTTGTACATGCCTCGGCGACAGGTGACTGGAAAGACAGGGGCACCGTCCGGATTGGCTATGAAGGTTTAATAAAAAGGTGGATTGGTGCACATATCGGTTCATCGGCTACCATGTCAAAGTTGGTATCGGAAAGCAAGATTGAAGGTTATTGCTTGCCGCAGGGGGTTATTGTTCAGCTTTATCGTGAAATTGCAGCAAAAAGACCGGGTGTTCTGACTAAGGTTGGTATGGGGACTTTTGTTGATCCGCGTCTGGATGGCGGCAAAATGAATACTAAGACTACAGAAGATATTGTAAAACTAGTGGAATTTGAAGGCGAGCAGTGGCTTTATTACAAGACGTTCCCTATTGATGTCGCAATCATCCGAGCCACTACTGCCGATGAACACGGCAATCTTACCACCGAAAAAGAGTCTGTTATGCTTGAGATGCTGGAATTGGCACAAGCAGTAAAAAATAACGGCGGCATAGTGATTGCACAGGTGGAATATCTCGCCAAATCCGGTTCGCTGCATCCACGAGACGTCAAAGTTCCCGGAATTTTGGTTGATCATATCGTTGTTGCGACAGACCAAAGATGCTGCTGGCAAACCGAAGGACTTTATTTTAATCCGGTCTTTTGCGGTGACATTAAGGTACCTTTAGACAGTATTCCGGAACTTCCTTTGACTGAGCGCAAGATTGTTGCCCGACGGGCGGCAATGGAGCTGGTGCCAAATGCTGTTGTAAATTTGGGAGTAGGAATCCCAAGTGATGTTGCCACTATCGGAGCTGAGGAAAAAGTTTCAGAGATGATGACATTTACTACAGAGGCGGGAGGTATCGGTGGAGTACCAGCTAGCTTGCCGCATTTTGGGCAATCATACAACGGGGAAGCTGTAATTGGACACGCCAATCAATTTGATTTCTATGATGGCGGTGGTCTTGATGTAGCATTTTTAGGTTTGGCACAGGTAGATGAAGTAGGTAACGTAAATGTAAGTAAATTTAAGGGACGCGCTATGGGCCCTGGCGGTTTTATCAATGTCAGCCAAGGTTCGAAAAAGGTAGTTTATTGCGGTACTTTTACTGCCGGTGGTCTCGAAGTTGCGATTGAAGAGGGGAAACTTAAAATTGTCCAGGAGGGAAAAGGTAAAAAATTCATCAAGCAAGTGGAACAGGTAACCTTCAGTGGAAAATATGCCGCTAAAAATAATAAGCCAGTGGTTTATGTTACTGAACGTGCTGTATTTACGTTGGAAAACGGACAAGTAACCTTAACAGAAATCGCACCTGGCATTGATTTGGAAAAGGATGTTTTGGCATTGATGGATTTCAAACCGGTAATTTCTCCTAACTTAAAACAGATGCCGAATGAAATTTTCCAGCCCAAGTGGGGTCAACTTAAACAGATTATTGAAGCCAAAACGAAAGGTTGATGAATAATGGTTGATATGTCGCTTACCCCTGAACAGCAAAAAGTGCAACAGTTAGCCCGGGATTTTACGGCGAAATATATCATTCCTGTAGATCGCGAATGGGACGAGAAAGGCGAATTCCACGAGTTTATTCTGGAAGAAGTAAAAAAAGCCGGTCTTAACTGCATGGCAGTACCCGAAGAATACGGCGGCCCTGGCTACTCTTCTGTTAGCCAGTCGCTGGTTGCAGAAGAATGGGGCTATGGTTGTGCGGCTTTTTCCACAACGCTTGGCGGTAATGGACTGAGCTCTTATCCAATAGCAATTGCCGGTACAGACGAACAAAAGAAGTTATATTATGGACGCTTAGTAAACGGAGGTATGGGAGGTTTTGCCCTTACTGAGCCAGGTGCCGGATCTGATGCCGGTGCTTGCGCTACGACGGCTAAACTTGATGGCGAAGAATGGGTGCTCAATGGCACAAAGTGTTTTGCCACCACCTGCGGCTATGCCACCATTATGATCATATTTGCTTCGACCGATCCCAGCAAAGGCGTTAAAGGTTTGAGCGCGTTCATTGTCGAGGCAGAACGGGAAGGGGTCATTGTCGGTGCCGTTGAGCACAAAATGGGCATTCGCAGCTCCAATACTGTAGAACTGATTTTGAAAAATGTAAGGATTCCGAAGACCCATCTTCTGGGCAAAGAAGGCGAAGGCATGAAAATTGCCATGAAAACGCTGGATATGGCACGGCCGATTGTAGCTTCAGCTGCAGTGGGGGTTGCCCGTCGGGCACTTGAGGAAGCCGTCAAATTTGCTAAAGAATATCTTGATGTTAATGGCAAGCCCATTGGCAGCCATCAGGCAGTTGGTTTCAAATTAGCTGATATGGCTACCCAGGTGGAAGCTGCAAGGCAGCTGGTGCGAAATGCTCTTCGCCTTAAGGATGCCGGGGTTCCTTATACCAAGGAAGCAGCTATGGCTAAAACGTTTGCTACTGATACTGCTATGCGTGTGACAGCAGATGCTGTTGAAATCATGGGACACTATGGCTATTCCCAGGATGCTATTGTGGAGAAGCTTATGCGTGATGCCAAAGTCACCCAGATATATGAAGGCACCAATCAGGTTCAACGAATTGTTATATCCGGGATTCTGCTTAACTCCTAGTTGAGCAGCAAAAAGAAGAGGAGGATAACGCATGAGTTATGCATTAACAGAGGAACAACAACTAATTAGGCAAAATGCCAGGGAATTTGCCATCGAATATGTTGAGCCGATTGCTGCTGAAATCGACCATACTGGAGCGCATCCGGCAGACATTGTGAAGAAAATGATTGAGCAAGACTTTTTAGGAATTTTTATGCCTGGCGAGTATGGCGGGGCTGAGGCCGGTTACCTGAGTTATACCTTAATTATTGAGGAATTATCAAGGGTCAGCGGTGCGGTGGCAGCGGTTCTCATGAACCATGCTTCACTGGCAGCCTACAGCATTAACCGCTGGGGAACACCTGAGCAAAAGACGGCCTATTTATCCGCCTTATGCCAAGGAGAAAAGCTGGGAGCTTTTGCTCTCAATGAGCCAGATGCGGCAATCGGGGCAGGCGAGCACAAAGTAACCGCAGTCAAAGACGGCGATAATTATGTGCTGAGTGGCCGTAAATGCTATGTGGCCAACGGTGGTGCAGCCGGCGTATATATTGTACTTGCTCAGACAAATCCGGAAGAGGGCATCAAAGGCATCAGTGCCTTTATCGTTGATGCCAAGTCAGAAGGCTTATCGGTAGCCAGAACCATTAAGAATATGGGTCTCAGAGGCTGCCAGTCCGCCGAACTGGTATTTGACCAGGTAAAAGTGCCGGCAGCGAATCTTTTAGGTACAGAGGGCGCTGGCATGGCGATTGCAGCCGAAGCTATGGCAGCCGCCAGTATTGCTGAAGGCGCTATGGTTGTGGGTATTGCGCAGGCTGCTATGGAAGATGCCGTCAAATATGGCAAGCAGAGAATCCAGTTCCGCCGGCCGATCGCAACCTTCCCTGCCATTCAAACCATGCTGGCCGAAATGGCTGCCAACATTCATATGCTGCGCCTCGCGGTATATGATGCTGCTGCCCTTTTGGAAAATGGCGAACCGTTTGCTGCTGAAGCAGCCATGATCAAGCTGTTTGCCGGGAAAATTGGGCAAAGTGCGTTAATTGACGTTATCCAGATTGAGGGCGGTTATGGATACAGCCAGGAAATGGTGGCATCACGCCTCTATCGTGATGTTAAAGGTGTTGTAATCAAAAACAGCTCATTTGATTTTCCAGAGAAAACCATTGCCGGAAACCTGTTGGCCTAGAGAAAATATTATGAACTGAAGGGGGAGAGGATATCATTCCTCTCCCAAATGAAGAAAGGGGTAAACCATGCAAAAGCTTCTTGTCTGTTACAAGTGGGTATTGGATGAACAAGATATTAAAATAGCGGGGGATTTATCTCTCGATACCGGTAGGGCAAAATATAAAATCAGTGATTATGACAAAAATGCAATAGAAGAAGGAGCTCTTTTGGCGGAAAAGCATGGAGCCTCCGTTGAAGCCCTCACGTTTGGAACTGCAGCAGCGAAACAGTCACTTAAGGATGCTTTGTCCAGAGGCCTTGATAAAGTATATTGGATTGGCGACGCGGCCGGCGAACAGGCAGATGCTTTTGTGACTGCCAATGTACTGGCTGCAGCAATTAAAAAAATCGGACAATACGATTTGATTTTGTGCGGCGAAGGCAGTTCAGACTCCTATAGCCAGCAGACTGCCCCGCGGGTGGCTGCACTACTTGGTATTCCGGCAATTACATTTGTGCAAAAACTTGACATTGCTGACGGTAAAGTAGTTGCTACGCGTAAATTAGGGGATTGCATCGAAGAGATAACGGTAACAGGGCCGGCGATTGTCAGTGTTTTACCGGAAATCAATAAACCCCGCATACCTGGATTAAAACAGGTTATGGCTGCTGCCAAAAAGCCGTCTGAGGAAGTAAAAATAAGTGATCTTGGTTTGGAAGCCGGGGAATTATCCCCTAAGGTGCGTGCCCTTAGCGTTAAGGGTTATGTCATGGATCGGAAAAAAGTTATCTTCAAAGAGGCTAATCAAGCCGATAATGTTGCTAAGCTAATAGCCAGCCTTGCCCAAGAGGGCATGTGCTAGAGGAAAGGGGTATTTTTAAACATGTCAGGAATTTGGATTTACTCAGAAGATAGCGCTGTTGCTAAGCAACTGTTGACAGCTGGTCAGGAACTTAAGAAAACCATGCAGCAGCCGGTCAATGTAATTACACTGAGTGCTGAAGATGTACAAGCCTTAACTACAGCAGGTGTAGATAAAGTATTTCTGCTAAAAGGAAATAGCCCTTGGCCGGAAAGCTATGATGGAGCTATTGCTGAGCTTTTAGGCAAAGAACAAGCAAGTGTTGTATTGGTAGGCGCTACTATGCGTGGCAAAGATCTTGCAGCCAAAGTAGCGGCAAGCCTAAAAACCGGTCTTGTTACCGATGCCTTAACTGTTCAATATGCTAATGATGCTATTGAAACCACACGGCTGGTATATGGTGGTTTAGCAGTGCGTACAGAGGCTTCCGCGCTGCCGGCTCTGGTAACTATTCCGCCCCGGACTTTTGTCGAAACCGATGCTGCGGCAGTACAATGTGAAATTATCACTGTCGAAGTGGCAAATCAAGATTCCCGGGTTACTGTCAGCAACGTGTGCCCAATTGTGCGTGAAGGTGTGGACATTGCGACTGCCAATAAGATTGTCTGCGTCGGCCGGGGGCTGGCTAAACAGGAAGATATGAAACTAGTTGAGAACCTGGCAGCTGCCATCGGCGGGGAAATCGGCTGTACACGTGGTATATCCGAGGATTATCATTGGCTGCCCAATGATCGTTATATCGGTATTTCCGGCCAAAAGGTGAAACCCGAACTTTATATCGGTATGGGAATTTCCGGTCAGGTACAACATGTTGTTGGTATTAGGGATTCTAAAATCATCGTTGCTATTGACAGCAATGAAAAGGCTCCGATATTTGAAGCGGCCGATTACGGTATAGTTGGCGATTTATATGAAGTAGTACCTTTGTTGACGGCTGCGTTAGAAAAAAAATAAGCCGGCAAGAGTTGTTGTAAAGTGAGGGAGTTATTATGTCAGATGATGAAAAATTTGATGCCATAATTATCGGTGCCGGTCCGGCCGGCACCGCCTGCGCTTATGTGCTGGCTAAGAATGGCAAAAGTGTTTTGCTGGTAGAACGGGGTACAAGTGCAGGCAGTAAAAACGTTACCGGCGGTCGTCTTTATACGTATGCGCTGGAATTGGTGGAACCAGGTTTGTATCAGGATGCACCGCTTGAAAGAAAAGTGGTTAGAGAGCAGATTATGATGCTTGGCTCCAAGGGTGCCATGACGATGGACTATATGGACTGTCATTTTGGAGAAGGTGTACCTCAGTCATTTTCGGTGTTGCGTGCGCCCTTTGATGAATGGTTTGCCGGTCAGGCTGAAGCCCAGGGGGCGATGCTTGCTCCCGGTATCCTTGTCGACGAACTGATTGAAGAAAATGGGAAAATTGTCGGCATCAAAGCCGGCGATGACGAAATCTATGCAACAGTTGTCATAGCTGCTGACGGCGTAAACTCCTTTATTGCTCAGAAGGCCGGGCTCCGGAAGGATATTGACGCCCATAGCGTCGGGGTAGGGGCAAAAGAAATTATCGAATTGCCACAGCAAGTCATTGAAGACCGCTTTAACCTAAATGGCGAAGAAGGGGCGGCACGGGTACTGGTTGGCTGTGCCGGCGGTGTGCTTGGCGGTGGTTTTCTATACACTAACAAGAGCAGTATTTCCTTGGGGGTAGTGTTAAATCCCGAAGACCTTGCCTGTCAAGGCAAATCCATTCATGAAATACTGCAGGAGCTAAAGCTGCATCCGGCCATTTATCCACTTATTAAGGATGGCACAACTGTTGAATATGGCGCTCATCTCGTGCCGGAAGTTGGTTATCATGCTATGCCCAAGACATTATACAGGGATGGACTAATCATCGTGGGTGACGCGGCTGGTATGGTGGTTAACACAGGCATGATTATTCGCGGAATTGATCTTGCCATTGTAAGTGGTGTTGCTGCCGCACAGGCTATATTGAAGAATGAAAATGTCAGTAATGTAGGTCCGGCGTATGTAAAAGAGTTAGAAGACCTTGACTTGACTCCAACCATGAAGCTTTATGCTAATTTCCATGAGCTTATGAGCAACAGGCGGATGGTATCTGTGTATCCTGAGATGGCTAATGAAATGATGAAGGTTATGTTTGCTGTTGATGGCAAGCTGCCTCAGCGCATGGATAAAGCTATGCTAAAAGTGTTGAAAAAGCATGTCACCTTCGGGCAAATGCTTGCCGATGGTTGGAGGGGGTTTAAAGCTATATGACAGTAAAAAAACTTTCACCGGAGGAACTTCTAGGAATTAATAAGTTCGTCGTTGATGAAGAAGAACCGCACATTGTTCTTGATAAAACGATTTGTGCTAATTGTAAAGAGAAACCATGCCTGTATGTTTGCCCGGCGGTTTTATATACACTAAAAGACGGTGAAATCAACTTTGATTATGCCGGCTGCCTGGAATGCGGAACCTGCCGGGTTGTCTGCAAAGATAAAGGTATAATCAAGTGGACTTATCCGCGTGGCACCATGGGAGTCTCTTTTCGCTATGGTTAAAAGATAAATAAAATCAAATGTAAAACATGCAGTATTCTATTTCACATCATTTTATCTTTATAGGACGAGAGAAGAGTGGATACACGTGAGGGGAATCGGACAGTGGGTAGCAAAGCGAGCTCAACTGAGTAATAGCAAAATTGCTTTAGTTAGTAAAGAACGCATACTTACGTATAGCCAGTTAAATAGCCGTATTAACCGACTAGCCAATGGGTTAACGCGACTTGGCGTTCAAAAAGGAACCAGAGTAGCAGTATTCCTAACAAATGGCACTGAGATTTTAGAAATTATGTTTGCTTGCGCCAAAATCGGAGCCATATTTGTTCCAATTAATTTTCGTTTGAGTGTAGAGGAAGCAGCGTATATCCTGAAGGATTCCGGGGCTGCCATATTCATTTATCATAAAGATTATGAAGAGCTGGCGTCTGCGGTTAGTAAAGAAACTGATATATTACGTAGGCTGTGTGTTGGCGATGAATTGACGGAAGCTAGCTCCTATGAGGTGTTTCTGGCAAAGCACGATGACGCAGAGCCGGTAATTGAGGTAGACGGGGATGAAGTACATATGATTATGTACACCTCAGGCACTACCGGACGTCCGAAAGGGGCAATGCTCACACATGCAAACACATTTTGGAATATTATTCAGATTTTAATAGCGCAGCCCATTTTGGATACGGATACTACCTTTACGGTAGCTCCTATGTTTCATAGTGGAGCAATGACCATTTTAACATTAACGTTATTGTATAAAGGCGGTACTGTGATCATTACTAATAAGTTTGATCCAGTTGAGGTGCTGCAAACCATCGAACAGAAAAAAATAACGTGTATGTTCTTGGTGCCGGCCATGTGGCTTGCTGTTACTCAAGTTCCTGATTTTGATAAATATACGTTACAATCATTGCGCATTTGTATTTCTGCGGCAGCTTCTTGTCCCACAACAGTAATAAAATTACTGCAGCGAAAGGGGGTATCGTTAATTCAGGCGTTTGGCCTGTCTGAGGTGGCACCAGTGGCCATTTTAAATATCCAGGACTCTGCCCGCAAAATTGGTTCTGTGGGCAAACCGGCTTTTTATGTTGATATAAGGATTGTGGATAATAATGGTTGTGATGTTTTGGCTGAAAAAGTCGGGGAGTTATTGGTGCGGGCACCCAATGTTATGAAAGGCTATTGGAAAAACCAACAGGAAACGCAGAAGGTTCTGCAAAACGGGTGGTTTGCCACCGGAGATTGTTTGTGGCGGGATGAAGAAGGTTTCCTATATGTGGCAGGCCGGAAAAAGGATGTAATTATTACTGGTGGGGAAAACGTTTATCCGGTTGAGGTTGAACAAGTTCTATACCGGCATCCCAACATAAAAGAAGCTGCTGTAGTCGGCGTACCTGATGAGAAATGGGGGGAAGTCATAAAAGCAGTTATTGTCTTAAAAGATCCTAAACAGCCATTAAACATAGAGGGTGTTAAAGCTTTCTGTGAAGGCAAACTGGCACGCTACAAGATGCCGAAGGTTCTTGCATTTGTTTCGGCACTGCCACGTAACGCCGCCGGAAAAGTATTAAAAAAATCCCTGTGATAGAGAGTGTGTGTAAAGCCAGAGATTCAAAAACATATATTTTTCTGAAATATCAGAGAAAGCAATTGACAAAGGTTTTACAATCAGTTACTATCTATATAGATGTATATACATTGAGACGAATTTTGACATACCAAGTTGAAATTTGTCAACTTCTGCCATTAATTGGCCAATAAGACGTTTGCGCGCGCAGAAAAATCTTATTATGGGAGGTTTAATCGTGGGGAATGAGCAAAAATTTTATGGTTGGAAATTAGTAGGTGCACTATGGGTATTATATCTGCTTAACATGGGCTTTCCGCTATATGGGGGCGCTGTAATCAACTCCAATATGATTAAAGAAATCGCTATGGATCGCACTACTTTCGGACTCGGTTTTTCACTCTTGAATTTCTTTGTTGGTACGTCGGCTATTCTTGCCGGGATGGTAATAGCTAAGTGGGGGATTCGCAAGACCTTTTTGATTGGGTCAACTTTGATTGCGGCGGGCTCCCTATGGCTATCTCTGGTTGCTACTCAACCTTGGCATTATTTAGTAGGTTTTGGATTTCTCGTAGGTTGTGGTCTCGGGTTTGGTACCATTGTTGCCTTGTCGACAACAGTCACCCGTTGGTTTGTTAAGTTCCGGGGAAGGGCTATGGCTTTAGCCATGACTGCTTCCGGTTTTGCTGGCTTTATTGGTGCACCGGCCATGAATAAACTAATCGCAACAAGCGGTGGCAACTGGCGTTTAGCCTGGATGGTTGTAGCTGGGATTGCTGTTGTCAGTGCAATTATTGCTTGGCTCTTTGTAAAAGAACGTCCGCAAGATCTCGGACAAATTCCTGATGGAAAAGAAGTGACAGAAACTGCAACTGCAGCGACTGCAAACAGTGCGTTAGTTACAAAATATGCTTGGGCTCCTTCTGAGGTATATAAATCCCTTACTTATTGGTTGACTGTGTTGGCTGCGGCTGCAAGCCAATGGCCATTCTTCTTCTTTACTGCCCACTGGATTATGCATTTAAAAGGCAAAGGTATTACGCCGGCAGATGCAGCGTTTGCAATGGGTATGTTTACCATGGGCGGGATTTTTGGCCGATTGATCAGCGGCTGGCTTATGGATAGAATAGCTGCTCGCTATGTCTTTATGCTAGGTATGTGCTGTTATCTTGTCGGGTCATATCTTGCAGTGCAGGCTGCTCCTGGCGCGATGGCGTCTGCCTATGCAGCAGCAATATTATATGGTGCCGGTTTTGGCTGGACCTTCGTAGCCCAAAATACTATGCTGGGCAATTTCTTCGGACCTGCCGCATTTCCAAAAATCAATGGTTCATTGCAGGCAATCACCGCAGTCATTGTTTCTGGTGCTGGCGTAGCTGGCGGGAAATTGTTCGATATGTACCGTAGTTATACTCCGGCCTTTGAGCTTAATGCGGCTATCGTTTTTGCTGGCATAATATTTGTAATCTTTGCCACTATGCCTAAACCGCCGGTCAGTACAAATCGTTCTGAAAGTGTATAAGTAGTTTTGTACTTTACACTTTAGAATAAATAATTGGTAAAACAAAAAAATTGGGGGAGATTTTTTTGAAGAAGACAAAATCACTAAAAAAATGGATGACTATCGTACCGTTGGCACTTATGTCCATCACTATGGCTGGACTTCCGGTGTTTGACAATCCCGTTCACGCTGCTGTAGCGCCTTCGTTCAGCGATGTTCCGGCTGGACACTGGACTTATGATGCAGTAAGCAAGCTAGTTAAGGCTGGTATTGTTGACGGTTATACCGACAAAACCTTTAAAGGCGATAAAGCCATGAGCCGCTATGAAGTTGCCTTTGTTGTTGCTAAAGCCATGGACAAGTATGAAAAAGCCGATGAGGCCAATAAGCAGCTGATTGACAAGCTTTCTGCTGAGTATGCTTCGGAACTGAACCGCTTGGGTGCCAGAGTAGCTAAGGTGGAAGCTAAAACTAATACTTGGATATCTGGTGAAACTCGTTTCCGTTATGTAAGTGACAATCCCACTCCTGCCAACGGAAAGAAGTTAAGAGGAGCGGATAACATTGAGTTTCGCCAGAGAATCAAGTTCGGAGGCACTATAAATGAAAATACATCGTTCTTTGGCCGGATTGCCACTGCTGGCGGCAATAAACTCGGCAATTCTGAATACAGCTCAGGTTCGGAAATCGCTCTCGACACGATGCATATTACATCTAAGAATCTTTTTGGTCTGGACAGTGTGAGGGTAGGTCGTTCTGCAATAGATTCCATTACAAACGGTTTAATTGGAAAACCTAATAGTGCTGACGGTATTGCGATTACCGATACTTGGGGGAAAGTAAACTTTAAAGGCTGGATGGGTAACATTAAGTCTAATACTTATGATTTTGCTACCGGTAAATTTACTACTACTGAAGCTAACAGAATGCAAACGGCTCAGGTAGGGTTTAAGCCTTCTAACAATCTTACTTTTAATACAGGCTATTATTGGGCAGACGTACCTGGAACCAGTGCTCCAAATGGCATGGGAACTCTTAATACCAGTGCGGGTAAGAGTTTTGATGGCTCTAAGGGCTGGACGGCTTCGGCAGCTTATAAAATGGGTAAATATACTCTCTTAGCCGATTATGTTAGCACTAAATTGAATGGCGCTGTTAATCTGCCTACCAATCCTAAAGGATGGGCGCTTCAATTGAGCAATAGCAAGGGACCTGCTGTACTCTACCCAGCAGTAAATTTGGTTAACCCAGCCAACGCAGGTGACGATGCATGGATGGTATCTTATCGTAGTGTAGACGCTGGTACTATTCCGTCTGGTGCAGGTGGTTATGATACTACTGCCGTTGCTAATCCGGGTCAGCCGTACAGTGTATTTACACACACTACCGACAATGTGAATGTTCTTTATTTTGCTTATCAGAAAGTTGTCGCAAAAAATGTGCTGGCATCCTTTGAGTATCAGGATATTAAATTGAAAAATAAAGGATTAACTGATTTGCCTAGTAACCAACTTGATAAAACCTACATGCTGAAACTAGAATACTTCTATTAAAATTAGCCAAATTAATCACAACTAGATTGCTTAAGGGACCCCGACTTGTTCGGGGTCGTCCTTTGCCTATTACTTATACTCCGATTAATTCAGGTTAAGGAGGTAACGACATGGATAGTGGAAGAGTGGAAGTTGAGGTTGCAAGGCCGACAAAGCAGCGCATAGTTACGATATTGATTCTGTTAGTGACACTATTAGTCGCATATCTTGATAGAGTTAATATATCTGTTTTAGTTGCCGATGAAACCTTTCTGCAGGAGATGGGAATCAAGGGCGATGCAGTGGCAATGGGCGCTTTAATGTCAATGTTTTTATTCACTTATGCAATTACTAATGCCATACTTAGTCCACTAGGTGATTGGTGGGGACCACGAAAAGTCATGGCGTTAGCCATTCTATTTTGGATAGGATCCTGCATTTATGGTGGATTGGTAGCCAGTTTTGCGGGGATGATAGTGGCTCGGTGCATTTTAGGTTTAGGCGAAGGTATGCATTGGCCGATGCAGATGAAATATGTAAAGAACTGGTTTCCGCCGCAGGAGAGAGCCAGGGCAAATTCAACCTGGCTAATTGGCCTGACTGCAGGCCCGGCTCTAGCGATGCCTTTTATGGTATGGGTCATCGGGGAATGGGGTTGGCGGTCTAGTTTTTTTGCATTAGCAGCTATTGGCATAATACCACTAGTGCTAATTTGGTATTTCACCACTGACCACCCTCGTGAGAACAAAAGAATTAACCGTCTGGAACTGGAATATATTGAAGATGGCTTAAAAAAAGAAGTGGATGCTTTGCAAAACAAGGCGCCAGATGATTCGAAATCGACCTGGGAAAATTGGAAAGGTTTTTTACTTAATTTTGACTATTGGCTATGTGTTACTTTTTATGTATTTAGCTCTTCGGCCTGGTGGGGACTTGCCACCTGGATACCTTCGTATCTTAAAGAAGCGATGGGTTTTACCTGGAGCAGTATGGGCTTTTGGGCGAATGCTCCCTATGCCGTAGGAATAGTTTCGCTTATAGTATCCGGTTACTTGACAGATAAGTTTGAACGGAAATCAACTCTTGGCGTAATTCATATGCTTGGTGGTGCAATCGGTATTTATTTTGCCGCTCATGCTACCGGGCAGGTGGAAGCAGCGCTTTGCCTTGTCTTGGCAGTATCTGCCCTACTGATTGGACTGCCAGGGCATTGGTCCATAATCCAAAAAGTCGTACCAGCCAAAGCGCTTGGAGCCGGCAGTGGCTTAGAGAGCGGGCTGGGCAGCCTTGGTGGAGCGGTGACTCCTGTCGTTGTTGGTTATTTTATTAATGCGACCGGTAGTTATGTTGGCGGACTTATGTGCTTGGTAGCTTTTTGTTCCATCGGCGCATTGGCTATGATTACTCTTTGGTTTCGTAAAGTATAATATGCTATAGGAAGAGAATAATCGAATTCTGAAATCAAAGAAGATATTGACAAATGAATATTAGTAAGTTACTATTTATATAGATGTATATACAACTGGTCATACAGATTGGAGGAATTAGTTTTAATGTTAATAATTGGAGAACTTATTAATACCAGCCGCAAAGCCATTCGTGAAGCGGTTGAAACAAGAAATGCTGCTTATATTCAAGAGGTTGCCAAACAACAGGAAGCCGCTGGTGCAAACTATCTGGATGTAAACTGTGGCACTATGGTTGGTCAGGAAATTGAGTGCATGGAGTGGCTGGTAAACACCATCCAAGAAGTAACAGACATGCCGCTATGTATTGACAGCCCGGACGAGAATGCCTTAAGAGCAGGTCTGATTTTAGCCAAAACCGGAAATGGCAAGCGAATGATTAATTCCACAACAGCTGAAGAGAAACGCTACAACGCGGTTATTCCCCTTGTAAAAGAGTTTAATGCTAAGATTGTGGCTCTTTGTATTGAAGATGCAGGCATGCCCGAAACAGCCGAAGACCGCCTGCGGATTGCCAGCAAACTGGTTGACGATATGGCGAAAGAAGGTATTGAGCAGGATGATATCTATCTTGATCCATTGATTAAACCATTAAGCACTAATGATAAATACGGCAAATCGGTACTGGACGCCATTTATGCTATTAAGCAAAAATATCCCGCTGTACACCTTACCTGTGGTTTGAGCAATATCTCCTACGGTTTCCCGAATAGGGCGGTTCTTAACCGGTTATTCGTAGTTCAAACAATGACAGTAGGAATGGATGGCTATATTCTCAACCCAACAGACAAAGCTATGATGGGCGTGGTGTATGCAGGTCAGGCGTTATTAGGTAATGACAAATACTGTAAAAATTATCTAAAAGCTCACAGAAAAGGGATTTATGAATAATAACCTGTAATACAAGTGCTGGAAGTTATTTGATTTGAAATAAAAATGATATGGGGGATTTTAAGATGGCAAAGATTGATTTGGTAAAAGCTGTAACTGAATTAGAGGAAGATTTAGTAATTGAGGCAGTAAATGAACAACTGGCATCTGGTGTAGCGGCGGTTGAAATTCTTGGACAATTGCAGGAAGGTATGGAAGGCGTAGGCAAACTCTATGAAGCTGGTGACTACTACCTTTCCGAGCTAATTATGTCTGCAGAAGTATTTTCTAATGCAGCTGCCCTTCTGGGTTCGGCTCTTGCAGAAGGTGGAGATAAAAAAGCCATTGGAACAGTTATTCTGGGAACAGTAAAAGATGATATTCATGATATTGGTAAAAATATCGTTTCCACCATTTTAAACTGCAATGGTTTTAAAGTAGTCGATATCGGTGTTGATGCCCCGATCGAAAGCTTTACTGATGCAATCAAAGCCCACAATCCAGATGTAGTAGGCATGTTCTGCTTGTTGACTACTGCATTTGATGTTATGAAAGAAACCGTAGCAGCTGTAAAAGCTACCGGTACCAAGGCAACTGTTTTGGTAGGCGGCGGTCCGGTTGATGAAAACGTTGCTAAATGGTGCAATGCTGATGGATATTGTAAGAATGCTTATGATGCAGTAGAAATGTCCAAAAAGGCTTCAGGTGCCAACTAATCATAATTATTCGTGACATTTGCCTGGGTCAGTTAAAATCTGATGTAAAGGAGGGGATTTGTGCCATGAAACATGAAACCAAAATCGATAGCTATACCCATGAGATTAGTGATGAAAACTACAATAGTAGTAAGGCTAGTACGATTGGGCAGAATTTCCTGCCTGACAGTCAGCAAAAATCTGCCAAAAATGATCAGGATGATATAACGCAAATAATTAATAGAATACTAACTCTAGCCAGAGAAATTAGTTGTCTTTCGGAACACAAATCTCCTGTGGAAAATGATAGCATTAAGACTGACCCGCAAATAATTTCCCGATAGTGAGGAAATAACAAAAAAGATACCTATAGTACTAGAAAAAATCCGGGTTGCATGACAATCCGGATTTTTTAGGATAGATAATCAAGTAGAGTGTTTAGTGTTAGCTCAGCCCTTTCGTTAGCAATTTTTTAGGCAGGCTAAATAAGAACATGTTATACTGGTTGCGTATTAGAGAAAAATTTACGCAAGTAGGAAAAGGTGGGAAGCGAACATGCGTATTTTGCTGTTTGGCGGTTTTTTAGGTTCAGGTAAAACAACTACACTACTCCAAATTGCCAAATATATTACTGAGAATAAGCATGAGACAGTAGCGCTTATTGAAAATGAAATTGGTGAAGCAGGAATTGATGATAAGCTCATCGCTGATAGCGGCTTACAAGTAAAGCCACTGTTTGGTGGCTGTGTATGCTGCCAGATTACAAGTGATCTAGTAACTGCAGTAAGAGAGATAAATGAAACCATTAAGCCTGACTGGCTTATGATTGAGATGACTGGACTTGCAATTCCGGGGAATATTGCCAAGCTGATTAATGAATATTGTAACTTTTATACTGGGTTTAAGACCATAACTATTGTGGATATGGCGCGGTGGCCTGAATTAAAAGAAATACTTGGACCTCTTGTTACCAGCCAAGTAGAGAAAACAGACTTTGTTATTATTAACAAGGCCGATATTGCCGGAACTGACCGGGAGGAAATTGTTAATGATATTCGGGGATTAGTCAGCAGTGTTCCGATTAAGGTAGCCAGTGCCGCCGATAAATTACCTTCCGATGTAATGGAGGAGGTAATTCGCTTTGCATAAGCTTACCCACAAACTCACACGTAAACCGGTACAAGCACCCACAAAGCTAACTGATGCTACTGTATTTAGTAAAACTAATCACGTGATTTTTGAAAAACCGGTTACTAAACCGATTATTGAGAAGCTTGTAAAGCGGCTGATCCAGGATATTGGCAGGCCGCTGTCATATAATGGGATTATCGTTGGACATATTAAGATTCTTGGCAAAGTTTCAGAAGAGGAATTTCAGTTTTTATCGCTAACCAAGCTAGACCGGGTGGATGTTAAGTCATCTTCCCAATGGGAAACCGAAATATCTGGAGAATTTAATAGTATCGATTTAGATATCAACGTATTAGTCTTTGGGCATAGCAAAAGGGTGATCGAAGAAGTAGTTAATGGTTCACTTGCCATTTTGCACCGGGACAGTATGGATGAATGCTATACGTGATACAACAATGCTGTTTCGGCACCTATCCTCCTTTCAGATAGGTGCGATACATACATTCCACAAAAAGAAGAACTGTCTGTACATAGAATAGTGGTTCTTCTTTTTGATTTTATCCGATGACTAACCCGCTCTAAGACTCCCGCTTCTACAAGCGGGAGTAAGAGCGGCTAAGTCCCTGGATAATTTCGACTAGAATTCAGGCGGCGTCAAAACGCCGTCTGAATTAAGTCTCCATTTATTGAAAAAGAAGGAGAGTTTGCATGATTGAGGCAGCTTCAACCTATACATTGCATATCGAAGGCAGCGAACAATATTTACCATGTGAGCAGGGTAAAACCATTTTGCATTCCCTTATTGCTGGAGGCGTATTTCTGGAAGCTAACTGTGGTGGCAGAGGTACGTGCGGCAAGTGCAAGATACAAGTTCTTCAAGGCAAGGTGATAGATAAAGAGGGAAACGAGGTTAAAGGGAATAACGACAATATTTATCAGGCCTGCCAAGTGTATCCACAAAGCGATATTACTATTTTGCTGAAAAGTACAAAGGTAAGTCAAAAGGGACAAATTTGCGAAATTGTTATTGATGACGATATACCTTTGGTAAAGAAGATCGTGCTGACGCCAGCTTACCCCACAGTAGATAACCATTATTCTTTGCAGGAAATGATTCAGCAGGCAGTGGAAGAACTCGGATCCGTGGTTAGTGGTTTTAACAGCCTGGAGATTATGGATAATGCAGCCATTTTGCGGCAGTTAAATGATGTGGTAGAAACCAGACCTGAGCGTATAACCCTTACGATACTTGATAATAAAGTTATAGCCATCGAGCCTGGAGATACATCAAGCCTATTGTACGGTGTGGCGTTTGATATAGGTACAACAACTGTTGTCGGTATGCTGGTAGATATTAATGCGAAAAAAATTGTGGCTGTGTGCTCTAAAAATAATCCGCAAGCTTCGGTGGGGGCTGATGTCATTTCACGGATTCAAGCTACGCATGAGCTAGAGGGCGGGCTTGAAAGACTGTCGCAACTCATCAGACAATGTTTAAATCAGATTATTACTGAATTATGCAGTGCAGCTAAGGTGACACAAGACCATATTTATGCTGGCACTATCGCCGGCAATGCCACGATGGCTCATTTGGTATTGGAGATTTCGCCGTCAACTTTGGTACGTAAGCCATATGCTGCGCTATTTAAATATATATCACCGATTAGTCCTATGGAGCTAGAACTGGATATAAACCCCAAAGGGAAAGTTGTTTTATTGCCCAATATCGCAAGTTTTGTCGGTTCAGATACAACAGCGGCCATATTGGCTATAGACCAGGATATTTCAGAAACTCCCCTGTTACTGGTGGATTTGGGGACTAACGGTGAAATGGTTATCGGGGATGGTAATAGGTTGTATGCCTGCTCGACGGCAGCCGGGCCAGCTTTTGAAGGCGCTCATATCAGAGATGGTATGAGGGCGGCAGAGGGAGCTATTAGTGATGTTGTTATAACAGAGCTTGGTGTCCAGCTCCAAGTGATTGGTAACAGTAAGCCTGACGGTATATGTGGTTCAGGCTTAGTAAAAGCGGTTGCCGAGTTAATAAAAGCCGGTATATTGCATAAGAGTGGCCGGTTTAATAACCCTGACCAGGCCAATATCCCGGAACAGCTACGGCGACGCTTAAAAAAACGGGAGGGTCAATGGGAATTTGTTCTCAGTGAAGGGGAAAACAGTGCCAGTGGTGCTGACATTGCGATTACGCAAGCTGATGTGCGTCAGCTTCAGTTAGTAAAATCGTCAATTTGCACAGGTATTCAATTTTTAATGGAGAAGTACAAGCTGTCTGACCAAGTAAAGGTATGTTTGGCTGGCGCCTTTGGTAATTATATTGACATTGACAGTGCTTTAACAATTGGTATGTTACCAGGAATTAAGCGGGAAGCTGTTGACTCTGTCGGCAATGCAGCCGGGACTGGGGCGGTTCAAGCCCTGTTATCTGCCGCAAAAATGCAACGCTCCATGGCAATTGCCGCCAAGGTTGGGTATTTGGAATTAGCAGCGCAACCAGAGTTCCAAAATAGGTTTTTGAAAAACTTAAGCTTCCCCCAATATTGTAATAAGTGAGGAAAGCACGCTATATCCAGATCGATTGGAATGTAGCGTGCTTCTTTTAGTCAGTAGACAAATTGACAAAATAACCTATGTTCCTATACGATTTGTGATATATGGTTGGACAAGGAGATTTTGGAATGACACTGAAAATGCTGCGAATGATCGGGCAACTCACGGTTTTATGGGTTATTTACTGGTTGGGCAACCAAATTACAGCCATTACCGGTTTGCCTATCCCTGGTACCGTGTTTGGGATGGTATTGTTATTTTTTCTTTTGCTGGCCGGTGTCGTCAAGCTTACTTATATTCAGGAGGCCGCCGATTTTTTACTTAAACATATGTTGTTTTTCTTTATACCGATAGCTGTTGGGCTAATGGACTGGGGCGCCGTGTTTTATGAAGATGGTCTGGTGCTAACGCTTGCACTTGTGGCCGGGGCAGTTTTGCCTTTTTTCACAGTGGGTATTCTTGCGCAGCTATTACATAAGGGGGCAAAGAAATGCAGTTAATGATTTCCGCCGCTTTTATCCTGCTGACTGTTATACTCTATCTTGTTAGCCGATATTTGTATTTCCGCTATAACAATCCGTTAATAAATATTGTGTTAGTAAGTGCGGCAGTAATTATTGCCATTTTGGTTATTTGCAAGATACCATATGCGGCATATACTCCGGCAAAAGAGGTTATGACTTTTTTACTGGGACCGGCAACAGTTTCGCTGGCAGTTCCGCTTTACCGGAACCGGCATCTATTAAAACAATATGGTGCAGCAATATTTTGGGGTGTTAGCTTAGGAACGGCTATGTCTATGGCAACCGTGCTATTAATTACTAAAGTCGGCGGTTTGTCCAGAGAAATCATAGTATCCATTATCCCGAAATCTTCAACCATTCCTTTTGCTGTAGAGGTGGCAGCGCTGGCCGGCGGAAATCCTGCTCTGGCGGTTGCTTTTGTGGTAGCTACCGGAACATTTGGTTCGGTTATCGGGCTAACATTACTTACCAAGTTCAAAATTCATGATCCAGTAGCCCGGGGGTTAGCTATGGGTACAGTATCACATGGACAAGGAACAGCAATGGCTCTTCTGGAAGGTGAACAACAAGGCTCTATGGCGGGTTTAGCTATGGGTTTGGCTGGCGTATTTACTTCCTTGCTTGCCCCTCTTTTTGTGGCTTGGTTTGTGGGCTAATAGGCTTAAAAAAGACAGCGCAAAGGCAATATCCTCGCTGTCTTTATGTCTTATCAGAATTGTTTTCGTTTCCTAAAGGAGTTGTCGATTTATGCTTACTCATGGCTAAGCCGGTCACTACCACAATAAAAGCAAACATTGCTCCAACATCAGCATGGTTGAGACCATATAGATCAAGATACTGTGCAATATAGGTTTCTGAAGCGATAATTCCACCAGAGGTCCAGCCTAAAAACAGTGCTCCCAGCCACATAATACAGGGAAACTTCGCCAAAACACCGGAAATGATGGAGCTGCCTGCGATAATAACAGGAAAGCTTACTAATAAACCTATACCCAAGAACACGGGATTGCAGTCAGCGATGACAGCGACTGCCAGAACATTATCCAAACTCATGATGGTGTTGGCGACCATAATTTTAAGGATCATTGGCAATAAGTCAAGGCTTTCAATGGGATGCGAGATAGACTCTTCATCTGCAATTAGTAAATTTACGGCAATCCAGGTAAGAATGCATCCGCCTAGTATTTTAACAAAGGGAATAGCTAACAAAAAAGCGGCCATGTAGGTTAATAGAATCTGCATTATGACTGCACCCAGGCTTCCAAGAAACAAAACAGTTTTTTTGTGATTAGGTATTAGGTTTCGGGTCGCCATAGCAATGGCGAGGGCATTATCGCTGGACAGAAGAAGATTAATAGCTATGACACTTAAAATAGTTGACCAATCCACACCGGTTCCCCCTTTTATTTTCTTTAGTAGGTTATGCTGACAGAGAATAAAGGGTGAATTTGAAAAAAGTAGCAGGTTTTTTGGACAAAATAGAGAAATATGGTATTATGTTTTTGATTAATGTTACAGTGTGAAAGGAGTTACCGGTTATGGCAAAAGATTGTTCTTTCGATATTGTTTCAGAGGTAGACATGCAGGAAATGGATAATGCTGTCAATCAGACAACTAAAGAAATTGGGCAGCGCTACGATTTCAAAGGCAGCAAGGCTGAAATCGTTCTTGATAAGGAATCCTTAAAACTGTCGGCTGAGGATGAATATAAACTGGGGGCTATGCTTGATATTCTAAGAACTAAGATGGTTAAACGCAATGTTCCCTTAAAATGCCTGGATGTTGGTAAAATTGAGTCGGCATTTAGTGGCACGGTGAAACAAACTGTCACCATTCAGAAGGGCATCAGCAAGGAAAAAGGCAAAGAGGTTGTCAGCTATATTAAAGAGCAGAAACTTAAAGTCCAGGCGCAGATTATGGATGACCAGGTACGGGTTACCGGGGCGAAAAAAGATGACCTGCAGGCCGTTATTCAGAAACTGAAAGAGAAAGATTTTAGTATTGAGCTACAGTTTATTAACTTCCGTTCGTAATTCGAGCATTTTCAGAAATTAACAAGGCTCCTCTATCGTAGTAGGTTTTACTACAATAAAGGAGCCTTAATTGTGTGTAGGTAAGATTAGGCTAATTGTCACCAATAGATAAAACAAGTTCAATGCGCCCACAGGAAAGGTCGATGGGAATGCGGTAACCGAGAGCAGGCGTATCATATGTTTGGGTAATAGATTGGGGTTTCAAATCAAGCTCAAAGCCTTTGTCGGACAAGTTAATCAGGAATAGACCATTGTTCAAATTTAAGAATTCACAGATACTGTCTTTGGCCAGTTCATTAACATGGTCGATAGACTCCTGACTAAAGCGGCTGGCAAGATCAATAAGCACAGAATCGCTAAGGATTAATCCAGTAGAAATTGTATAAAGCCCGATTGCCTGTTGGGAGATAAGCCAACCGTCGGTTGGCTTGCGAAGTACTGGTTCTGGCCTGGATAGTACCGGGCGCTCATTGAGAAAGCGAATGATATTTTTTAGCAGCAGAGCGACATAATCATAATAGAATTGGGGACAGTCATTGGCTGGGAAATCCAGAAATAACGGAACGATTCTATCAACATCCCCAGACTGAATAATTTTAAGTTCCTCATCAGATAACTGGGTGTCTTCCTTAAATTGATTGAGCGCTGTTTCTAACTGTGTGAGGGTAAGATAGCCTTTATCAACAATTGCCTGACTTAGCCCGAGATGGCGGCTGTCTTGTTGAGAAAGCAGGTCATTAAGCTGCGACGGCGTAAGATAGCCCTTGCCAACAGCAATCTCGCCAAATCGGCGATCCATAGCGCGTTGCAGTTCGTGGACTTCTTCGACTTGTTTTGCCGTCATAAAGCCGCTGTTTATGGCCAAAACGCCAAGTTTTACACGGGTTGCATCTTCTAATGACAATAATTCGTAAAGTTGATTGGCAGAAATAAGATTTTTATTAAAAAGGTATTGGCCTAAATATTGCGTATACATTGGATTAGCTCCTTTTACTCAGTATAACCAATGGCTTTGGCAATTTGCTCTTTGGTATAGGGCTTCTGGATAAAATCAGTTGCACCACTTTTGAGGGCTTCTAACAGTTTGGCTGAAGTTCCGGTTGATGACAGCATGATAATATGTGCGTTTTTGTCGCATTGTTTGATTTGCTTTAAGGCATTAAGGCCATCAAGCTCAGGCATGACAATGTCCAGGAAAACGGTTTTGGGTGTATGGAGTTTGAATAATTCGACACATTCAAGGCCGTTTTTCGCTTCAAAAACGCGGCAGTGCATTGCTTCAAGCATGTCGCGGAGTTTTTTTCGAACAAGCATTGAGTCATCACAGATTAATACTGAGTGAGTTAGTGATTCCATAGTAGTAAACTCCTTCCGTAACAAATGATCTCAACGCTTATATTCTATTGTAAGCTGGAAAAACCCTTGAAATTTTCGGCAATAACTATAATAATTCTACAAAAAATGCTCGGGGGGTAGATTTACCCAGTGATTAGGCTACCGCATTTTCTGAATCGGTAATAATAAACGCCTTGCTGAGCCGGGTACGATCAAAAGCCGCTTTTACTGCGCCATGCAGACCCTGCAGAATCATGTTGCCGCCACTTTGTAGAGAACGCTTTTGCAGGGTAACAAGAATACCTAGTCCGGTAGAATCAATATTGTTTACCTTGGAAAAATCTACTGTAAAGACGCAGTAGCCATCCTCGATATACGTTAGCATAGTTTCGCGAACATGGGCAGCGATCTCGCCTTGTAAATTACCTGACAAATTTGCGATGACCTGCTTGTCTTCAACAATAAATTTCTGGTTTTCCATCTTTATACCTCCAAATAATTTGATTTACGGTTTATTCTAAAGAACTCAATAGCAGCTTTAAGTTTAGCCGCCAAATGGTTGGTGGATGTTGAATTTTCGGCTAGCGAATCCATAACGGCTGCTGTCTGCTTTGTTGTTGATGAGACCGTTTCGGCTTGAGCAGCAGTATTCTCAATTACGGTGGCCAACGAGTCAATTAAATCAATAATTCTATCGGATTGGGTGACTTCTTCATCGGTGATGGACAGTACGGCTTCAATTCCGGTTACGGTGTTAGTTACTGCTGAAAAAATATCATCCAGCGCCTTGTGCGCCCGGGTGGCACTGAATACGCCATCCTCCACTTCGCGGCGGCTGCCTTGCATAGCTTCAACCGCGGCGGCTGTGCTACCCTTTACTCTTTGTATAAGTGTCACAACCTCGGCGGCACCCTTGGTGGACTGCTCGGCGAGCTTTCTGACCTCCTGAGCCACCACCGCAAAACCCCGGCCAGATTCACCGGCGCGGGCAGCTTCAATAGCAGCATTTAGGGCAAGCAAATTGGTTTGTGAGGCGATGCCGGTGATGGTATCGGTAATTGCCCCGATTTTAGCGATATAGCCATTGAGGGTTGCAATCAATTCCTCAGTTTCCACTGTCCTTTTGCGGATGTTATCCATACAGGCTACTGTGCTAGCTACTGTCTTGCGACTTTCGATAGCAGTAATCAGTGTAGTTTTAGAGTTGGCAACCGCTGAGGTGGATTCCCGTTTGGCTATTTCTATGAGTGAAGATAGTTCCAAAAGAGACTTGGATACCTCAACAACTGAGACTGTACCTACAGTAGCGTCAGCAGCCAGGCGGATGCTGCTGCTCGCTATCTCGGTAGCTGAAATTGAAACCTGCTCAACAGATGTTGTTGTTTCCTGTGAGGCGACTACCACTTGATCGGCCGATGCTGAAACTGTCTGTACTAACGAATGTAGCTTAATAACCATGGAATTAATGGCTGTAGCCAAGCGGCCGATTTCATCGTTAGCTGTGACAGGTATTTCGGGAAACTCCAGATTGCCGGCAGCAACTTGTTCGACACAAGTAACCATACTCTGAATGTCACGGAGCATTCGCTGAAGGATAAAAAGCACAAGAGTGATGGCTATGCTTAATCCGGCAAAAATCATAATGGAAAATAGTAGGATAAGCTGCTGGTATCTGGTATTGGCTTCTTGATATTCTCTTTTGGCTAATTCGAGCTGAAGATCCATGAGTTCGGACAGTTTTCCGGAAACAGGTTCGAGGCTTGCGTATAATTCTTCAATCATAAAAGCATTCAAGGCTTTTTTATCTTCTTTGACCATAATATCGGTGGCTCTGGTAAGCGCCCCTTCGGCAATTCCCAGAAAGCCATCAATCTGAGCCGTCATTCTTTCTTCTTCGTTTGTTGTTGCATGGTTTTTATAAGTGACCCACTGCTCTTTAATAATTACACTACCTTCTGTGAGTTTGTTTCGGCCTAACGCCCAGGCCATATGACCGTCACTAACCTTGTGACAGGTATCGATAACATTGACTGTCAGGGCATCAGACATAAGCTTAAGTTCCTGCAGTGTTATAATGCGGTTAGAATACATAGTGCGCAAAGAGTCATTTGCTGATTTGATACCTTGTAGTCCCACAAGGCCAATGATAATAGACAACAGAGAAAAGATGGCTACAACGATAAGAAGCTTGGTTCGCAAACTTAGCGGATAATTTGTTTTTTGTCGAAGACGGGCGGCAGTGAGTAATTGTTTCATAGTTGTTAGCAGCTTGTTAATAGGAGTAACACCAAAGCTATTTAGAAAATTCACGTTATAACCCCTTTGCAGACGTATTTCAATTAATGCGACATGTAATAAATGTTATTCTTTATCAGGGCATTCTCCTCCCCTGGTAGTTTAAGGTACTGTTAACTCTATGTTAAGTTTACGTAATGGTCAGAAAGAGCAGAATCAAGTAGACATGATAGATGTCGAAATATATAATTAAAAATGTAATCTTATGAAAAGTAAGTGGATAGATGAGGAGAATTTTTAATGGCGAAAAAAAAGAGCAATTGGAAATGGATAGCAGCGATCCTGCTTCTTATTGCAGCAGCTTTTATCTATTACCAGATGGGGCAGACACCGGAGAAAGCACCGCCACCTGGCCCAAGTTATAAGATGGAAAAGACAGGCTCCGGTGTGGTGCTGGATTATACAGAAACAGCTACCAAGATACATGCTGCAGTGGCCAGTGGTTTGGCGGGTGCTTCTATCACCCCGAAAGATATCAAAGAGGAGAAACGCGAGGTTTCCCGTACAGGGGTGGAAGGAACTATTCGTTGGCATGTAAGGAGTATGTTGCTGATTATTCCAGAAAGCATGTCGCTTGAAAGCATAGAAAAGGCAATAACTCCGCTGGTGGGCAAAGCCGGCGGCAAGATTATTGGCAATGAGCCGGATAAGTATAATGGAACAGCGGCAGTGCGGTTGGATGTGGGAATAAAAGATACTCTTAACAATGAGCCGCTTACGCTAATTACTGACCGCATATATATAATTAAGGAAAAGGGCGCGCAGCCGTCAACGCCCGCTAAACCAAAAGTCGAGGCCGGTAAAGGAAATATGGCGATCGTAATTGATGATTGTGGCTACACGATTGGTCCGGTTGCCGGCTTTGCCGATATGGGACGCCCTATTACTTTTGCTGTTTTACCATATCGTGAGTACAGTAATGAAGCTGCTTCCAGGGCTTTAAGCGCCGGCCATCTGGTTATACTGCATTTGCCGCTGGAGCCTATGGATGCTTCGGCATCAAGTGAGCCTACCGTAATTACTACCAACATGAGTGATGATGAAATTAGGCAGACGACGGCTAAAGCCATTGCATCCGTACCTGGGATTCAAGGGGTTAATAACCACCAAGGTTCAAGAGCAACGGCTGATCGCCGAGTTATGAAGGCTGTGCTGGGCACAATCAAATCCCAGAACCTATTTTTCATAGACAGCCGGACAATTGGCAAAACAGTAGCTGCTGAAGTTTCCCGGCAAATGGGAATAAGGACAGGGGAAAATGAGCTATTTTTGGATAACAGCTCA
The DNA here is from genome assembly GCA_023443285.1 of Bacillota bacterium. Classification (GTDB taxonomy): domain Bacteria; phylum Bacillota; class Negativicutes; order Sporomusales; family Sporomusaceae; genus Sporomusa. The sequence goes on along the minus strand of JAEZVB010000150.1, from coordinate 6,274 downwards.
GATGTCGATCAAATAAAAAAACAACTGCGAAAAGCAGTTGATATGGCGCAGAAGAATGGCAGTGTGACTGTTATCGGCCATGCCCGACCGAACACTGTTATTGCGGTTAGAGAAATGATTCCGGAGATGGAGAACGCCGGTATTCAGCTGGTGTATGCAAACCAGTTGCTCAATTAATCAGACAGACAGCTATAATAGTATAAACCTATATAATCGAAAAAACACCCCGCTTAGTGAACTTGCCATTCTCTTCACTAAGCGGGGTGTTTGGTGCTTACATATTAACGTTTGACAATGTCAAAATCCGGAGACACAACAATGGCCGGTTGCGGATCAGGTGCTTTTAGTACGATGGTTAGGTTTTGATCATTGCGATGAATACCTTCCTTAGATACATAGGTAATGCTTTGTACATTAGAATTACCACTCTGGAGGTTAATGTACATACGCAGATGATAATCCTCAGGAACGTCAATTTCTAGTTTTTCACTAGTCGTCGAGGCTGGTAGGTAATAAGTTTTACCAAAACTAGAGATGCTGATACGGTCAAGTTGTTTTCCCAAAACCGGATATTGCCAGAAATAATCAGGATTCTCAATATTTACGGTTACCGTAACTTTAAATAATTCACTGGCGTTAGCGGTTGCTGGTAAAGTAAGACCCATAGCCGATAATAACATACATGCAATTAAAGATACTTTTACTACCCAAGTCATTATATAATCCCTCACAATCACTTTAAATTCAAATTTGTCGACTAATGTCTGTTATATTATTCTAGTAGTATCCATTCTTTCCCTCTTTATGGAGCGAAAAAGGGACAAAAATTTTACGTGTCTTTCAACTTTTCTGAGAGGGGATGCTAAGTAGCATATCACTAGAGCTAGGTAGTTTTGGCAGGATACTCTTTGGAGGTTGACCAAACTCGGTCATATATTTCCAATATCGTTTGGGCATATGGTTCATGCGACATTTTGGATTATAGCGTCCCTGTATCGCGATAGTATCGTAAAACAACTGCCATAGTTTGCGAAAAGTCTGCTCATTCTCATCTGCTTCCGGTAGTTCAAGCTCATCAATAGGAACTATTGCAGACTGGTATGGCTGATAGACAAGTCCCATTCCATGTGTTTTGTCATGGATTAAAAAGCGCTCCTCCAGATAACGCTCACAAAAATGTTGCACAAGCAGTGGCAATACGAAATTTTTGGGCTCTATTTCGCCGACAAGAACATTGTTAGTGATAGAAAAGCGCAGAAAACCTTTTAATAAATGGCTCTCCCGCTCTAAATGCTGGATGGCTTTACTGAGTGTATTTACTACTTCGTTGGTCAACATATTCATTACAGAAGGGCCATGTCGGAACCCTAGACGCAAGAATAACAAAATATGTAATTCTTTTTGTGCTAGGCAAGTTAAAAAGGCGTGTTGGACAAAAGTAAGCGCCGCAGTACCTAGCTTTTGGGGAATAGAATCCAGCACCCGCTTTGCTTTTTGCATGTCGGTCGGGATGCTTTTTGTGGCAAAGAGCATGGAAGGAGCGGCTTCAGGCAGAAGAATATCCAGTGGTATTTCTTTGCTTGCGTAGCTTTCAAAAACGCAGCACAGTAATCCGTCGAAACTTCCATCATAGCAATAAATTAGTTCTGAGCAGCTAGGCATTTGTATATATCCTCCTGATGCAAGGATAGCAGTGTCGGTTGGTCAAAAAGGGAAAGTTGTTCTGTGGGCGATGAAAAACCAAAATGATGAAGTTCCCGTGTTTTCTCAGATAGTAAAGCGCGGAGCATTGTATTTGGCGTGATCTTTATCTCCGCTGCAGTTTTTCCGTTGCAAGTAACAAAATACTGGGCTCGCTTGAGGACAACTCCTAGTGATTTAAGGCCGTTAAAAGTAAGTGTTGTTGTACGACGGGCGGTAAGAATCCGTTTGGCACTTGTTACGCCGATACCTGGTACCCGGAGTAAATCCCGATAGGAAGCGCGGTTTACATCCACAGGGAAAAATTCCATATGATTGAGCGCCCAGGTGCATTTAGGGTCTAAAAAGGGGTTGAAGTCTTGATGCTGCTGGTCAAGAAGTTCATTAGCGGCAAAACCGTAAAACCTGAGCAGCCAGTCTGCCTGATAAAGGCGATGTTCGCGCCATAGCGGCGGTTTTATATCGACTGAGGGCAGCAGGCTGTTTTCCGCTACCGGCATATAGGCAGAGAAAAAGACGCGCTTCAGTTTATATTTTTGATAAAGGCCTTCGGTTAAATTTAAAATCTGATAATCTGATTCTGGGGTAGCTCCGATTATCATCTGTGTGCTTTGCCCGGCGGGAACAAACTTGGGGGCATGTTTGTATTTTATTAGATCTCGCGAGTTTTCTTGTATTCGATTTTGAATATAGCCCATAGGGGTGAAAATGGAATGCTTGGACTTGTCCGGTGCTAAGAGCTGTAAACTGTTCTGGGAAGGCAGTTCAATATTCACGCTCATCCGGTCTGCAAGCATACCAAGGCGGGCAAGCAGCAGACTGTCGGCGCCGGGAATGGCTTTGGCATGGATATACCCGGAAAATCGATATTCTTCGCGCAGGATACGCAGCGTTTCAATCATTTGTTCGCAGGTATAGTCTGGGTTTTTCAATACGCCGGAACTTAGAAAAAGGCCTTCAATGTAATTGCGGCGATAAAAATTCATAGTTAGTTCCGCTAGTTCTTGTGGTGTAAAAACCGCCCGCGGCGTGTCATTAGATAAACGATTAACACAGTATTTGCAATCATAAGCACAAATATTGGTTTGTAGTACTTTCAATAAAGAAATGCACCGTCCATCTGCAGAAAAGCTGTGGCAGATACCACAGGCAGACGCACTGCCAATTCCTCCGGCCGCTGCCTTTTTGTCCACTCCACTCGATGTGCAGGCTACATCATATTTTGCCGCATCGGTTAGGATTTTTAACTTATCGAAAACATCCATATACTTCAGCCCCTACTTGCCTTTAGTATTATGCGAACCGATGGTTTAGTAAGGAAGTGCCACGTCAAAAGGTCTTAAGGTAATGATCTCATCAATAGAATAGCACAAGAACAAGTGTTTTGCAAACGCTTGTTCTTGTGCTGTGTAACGGATAAAGACTGACAAGACACCCTAGGAAGCCAAACATGGTGGGCGTAATCAGGTTAGAGTTGCGGCAGCGTATTCTGATCAGTGAGATATTGCCAGAATAACTCAAGGCAGGACGGGTACAGTGGTTGACGGCTAACTGCATAGAATTGGCGGGTGATTGCCGGGCAAGGTAGTGGCAGCGAAATGAGTTGACCGGATTTTAACTCATTGGTTACCGCCCAGGCTGAGATAAAACCAACGCCGATTTTGCTGAGAATGGCGGCTTTTATTGCCTGGTTACTGCCAACTTCCATGACTACATTAAGCTGCTTCGGGGTAACACCCAAGTGACTTAGGGCATTCAATGCCGTTCTTACTGAGCCTGAAGAGGTTTTGCGTAAAATGAGCGGCAAAGTGCGCAGCCAGTCTTGGGCAGAGCCGGTTTGGGTGTGTGGCTCAAAATCGGGATGGGCAACAAGTAGCAGCGTGTCATGCCAAAGTGGCAGACTGGTTATAGTATCCGCTGGTTTTGCTCCAACTATGGCGATGGGAATTTCTCCCTGGGTAAACTTATCCAAGATTGTCTGGCTGTCACCTGTTACCAACGACAGCGTCAAACCGGGATGCTCTTTAAGAAAATTGGCAACAAGGGTCGGTAAGATATAATCGGCGGGAATGGTGCTGGCACCAAGCAACAGCTTGCCGGCAGAGCCTTGCGCCATGGCTTGGATTTCCTGGTGGCAACCTGCAATTAAGGAATTGATTGTCCGGGTAGTCTCAAAGAGCTTTTCACCGTAAACAGTTAAGGATACACCTTTGGATGTCCGAGTAAAGAGCGGGCATCCAAAATTTTTTTCCAGGTTATCAATATGAAAAGACACAGTAGGTTGGGTAAGCTCTAACTTTTTGGCAGCAGCAGAAAAACTGCCTTCTTCTGCGACATTTAGAAATACGGTTAAGGATTGAATATAAGACATGCGTTCACCCCGATCACTAAGATAATAGGCTAAAGATATATTGGATGCAGTAACGCTAATTTGCGCTGATACAAGACATCGACTCTTTCGCAGATGGCATTCTATAGAGTAATTCGCAAGGTAAGACAAAATTTCCTGTTTATCGCACACGCAAGCAGGAATATTATTCCTCGCATATAATATTTATTCATATAACTAAAATTTTTTCTATGGGGTGATTGAGTGAATTGGTTAATTATTGCCACAGGCTTAGTTTTTGGCCTAGGCGCAGTACTTTTGGTCAAGTTCGGTAATCCCGGAAACTATGGCTTTTGTGCTGCTTGTCAATTGCGGGATATTGCCGGAGCGCTAGGTATTCATAGCGTTGCGACTTTGCAGTATGCCCGCCCGGAAATTATCGGTTTTATCTTAGGTGCTTTCGGTTTGTCCCGTCTGAGCGGTGAATTTAGGCCGCGGGGTGGTTCCAATCCGGCACTGCGCTTTGTGCTGGGCATGGCTATGATGATTGGAGCGCTCGTATTTTTAGGTTGTCCGCTCAGGGCTATCCTGCGGGTGGCAGGCGGTGACCTCAATGGTCTAACAGCATTAGCTGGGTTTATTGCCGGTATTGGCGTCGGTGTAGTATTTTTGAAACGTGGTTTCAACCTAGGTAGGGCACATGCTTATACCGGCAGTATCCAGGCTACCGGCTATTTAGCTGCTGCCGCTGCGGTGGCACTGCTTGTTGCGCTAAGCATGGGACCTGGATTATTGAAATTTAGCGTTAAACCCCCTGGCTCCTTGCATGCCCCGATTATCATTAGCCTTATTGCTGGTTTGGCAGCAGGTGCTTTGGCTGGACGCACCCGGATGTGTTTGAGCGGCGGTTTCCGCGATTATATGCTTGTGCGTGATACCGGGATGCTTAAGATTTATGGAATTATGTTTTTAGCGGCACTTGCCGGTAATCTCTATTTCGGCTTTTTCAAATTTGGTTTTGCAGGCCAACCGCTCTCACATACCATGCATGTATGGAATTTTCTTGGACTATTCCTGACAGGTCTTGCTGCTACCTTAGCTGGCGGTTGTCCGCTGCGGCAAATGATTATGGCAGGTGAAGGCAATACTGACGCCATGTTTTGTGTACTGGGCATGCTGGCTGGTGCCGGTGTAGCCCATAATCTTAACGCTGCCGGTTCGGCCGCAGGTGTTGGCGTCAATGGACAAATTGCGGTAGTGCTGGGAATTGTTGTTGTTGGTGTTTTAGGTTTTATCTATAAAGAAAAACTTGTGCCGGTAAGTAAAGGAGTTTGATAAGTTATGGCGAATGTTCTCGATTTAAGGGGATTAAGTTGTCCGATACCGCTCATTAAAACAAAAGACGCGTTAGCTGGAATAGACGCAATTAAGGTAGTTGTTGACGAACCGTCGGCCAAAGAAAATATTATTAAATTTGCCAAATCTCAGAACTACAAGGTAGAATATGCTGATGCGAACGGTGAATATACTATTAGCATAGCAAAATAAGCAGGTCATGGTACTATGCTGTAACAGGGAAGGGTCAGTTTATGAATGTCATTACATTTCCATCTGTCTACCATGCTTTTCGAGCCAAAAAACTACTAAAGGAACAGGGAATCATGGCTGAACTCATACCTGTACCGCGCGAACTAAGCGCGTCCTGCGAGGGCCTAGCAGCTCAGGTCAGTGAGCAAGATGTTGATAAGGCTGTCGAAATACTAGGAGCCAAAGGCATAGTGATGTTGCAAAAAGGGATAAAACTAATGAAAACTTATTAAAAATCAGTACAATGTTGAGCCTGTAGCTACAGGTTCTCTTTTTTTTCGCTCAGGCGACAGGAAAAGGCAAACATATGGAGAAAATAATCATGTTCAGCCTATATAACAAACGGAGGAAACTATGCAAAACATTTTAGACCGTCTGAACCCGGCGCAGCAGGACGCTGTCGCTCATCTAAACGGGCCGCTGTTAATCATGGCCGGGGCTGGGTCAGGCAAGACCAAGGTATTAACAAGCCGGATTGCCAACCTGCTGTCGCAGGGCGTGGCTCCGTATAATATTCTGGCCATTACATTTACCAACAAAGCGGCTGCCGAAATGAAAGAACGGGTGGCCGGAATTGTTGGCCATGTTGCCAAAGACATCTGGCTAAGCACCTTTCACGCCTTCTGTGCTAAATTTCTGCGGATGGAGATTGAAAAT
>JAEZVB010000011.1 GCA_023443285.1 Bacillota bacterium | reverse complement strand
CTTTTACTAAGGCATCCGTCACTTTGTTAGCAATAGTGTCAAGCAATTGTACATGCTTAACATTCTTTTTTTTAGGATTGCTGACTGTACGTCCACGTCCGTCAGCTACCAGAAGAGTTTGCGGCTTATACCAGCCAAGTACAACATAGGCGTGACCAGCATCCCGTCCGGATGTGGAAATCACAATGTGTCCTGGTTTATTATTTCCATCAGGCACAAGCCGTCTCCTCCTATAGTTTTGTTAATATTTCCGGACCATCGGGCGTAATAGCAATAGTGTGTTCGAAATGTGCCGAACGCTTGCCGTCAACAGTCACTACTGTCCAGTTATTCTCTAAGGTTTTCACCTCATGAGTCCCGGCGTTAATCATAGGCTCTATTGCTAATGTCATACCAGACTTTAGTCGCGGGCCGCGTCCAGGAAGCCCATAGTTAGGAATCTGCGGGTCTTCATGCATGTTTCTTCCAATGCCGTGTCCGACATAGTCGCGCACTACACCATAACCAAAGCTTTCAGCGTGAGTTTGAATGGCATGGGAGATATCACCTAAACGGTTACCGGCAATGGCTTGTTCAATGCCTTTGTACAGTGATTGTTCGGTAACATCCAGAAGTTGTTGAACCTCAGCGTCCACCTCGCCTACCGGCACGGTTATGGCGGAATCACCGACATAGCCGTTAATGGTGGCTCCAAGATCAATACTTATACTATCTCCATTTTTCAACCTTTTTAATCCAGGAATACCATGTACTACCTCTTCATTCACGGAAGCGCAAATATTTCCTGGAAAGCCGTGGTAGCCTTTAAAGGTTGGTATTGCACCTTTACTTTTGATATACTGTTCGGCAATCCTATCAATATCAACCGTCGTAACGTCAGGCTTCACCGCTTTTCTTACTTCGTTAAGCGCTTCGGCCACAATTCGCCCGGCATCACGCAGGTAATTTAATTCCCTTTGTGACTTTAAGATAATCATACTTGACCGCCTCTCAGGCTATCTACTATGTCTTTCAGGACAGTTTTTATGGGCTGCAGACCGTTAATTTCGGTATACAAGCCTTTATCCTGATAGTACTCGATTAACGGCTGCGTTTGGAGTTGGTATACTGACAAACGGTTAATGACAGTTTCTTCTTTGTCATCATCGCGCTGGTACAGTTCACCACTGCATTTATCACAGACACCGTCTTGTTTCGGAGCATTAAACACTACATGATAGGTAGCGCCACAACTTTTACAAATGCGTCGTCCTGTCATTCGGCCAACCAGTTCAGAACCTGGTGCCGAAATATTAACGACTCTGTCAAGTTTAATGGCTAGTTCGGCCAGTGTGCGATCCAGGGCTTCTGCCTGAGCAAGCGTACGGGGAAAGCCATCCAGGATAAAACCTTTACTGCAATCGTCCTTCGCTAATCGCTCTTTAACAATGCCAATGGTTACGCTGTCAGGTACTAATTGTCCGGCATCCATGCAGGCTTTGGCCTGTTTGCCAAGTTCAGTACCTTCTTTTACAGCTGCCCGAAACATATCACCTGTCGAGATATGTGGGATTTTGAAATTCTCTACCAGTTGAGCCGCCTGTGTGCCTTTGCCGGCACCAGGAGGTCCCATTAACAGAATAAACATGACCACTACCTCCTACTTCATGAAGCCTTGATAGTGACGCATAAGTACCAGCGCCTCTATTTGCTTCATGGTATCCAGAGCCACGCCTACTACAATTAAGAGGGCAGTACCGCCAAAGTAAACACCTTGGAGGTTGGTTGCTGCACCTACAAAGTTTGGCAGTATGGCAATTATGGCCAGGAAGATTGATCCAGCCAGGGTAATTCTGGTCATTACCCGGTCTAAATAATCGGCGGTAGGTTTACCTGGTCTGATACCAGGAATAAACCCGCCGTGTTTTTTCATATTCTCTGCCATATCTGATATATTCATAGTAACCGCAGTATAGAAGTACGTGAAGAATATGATGAGCAGCGCATACAATGCTGTCTGCAGCGGCGTACCCCACGCAAACCACCCTGCCACTGTTTTTACCCAGGGGACATCAATAAACTGGGCAATGGTTACCGGGAACATCAGCACAGATGACGCAAAGATTATTGGAATAACGCCCGCTTGGTTAACTTTAAGCGGAATGTGAGTGGAGTTGCCGCCATACATTTTCCGGCCAACTACTCGTTTAGCGTACTGTACAGGAATTCTGCGTTGACCCTGTTGTATTAAAATAACAAATACAATCATAGCCACTGCAATAATGAGGAACAAAAAGACATTAAAGATATTAATTGTCCCTGCTCTTACATATTCGAAGATGGTAAAGATGCCATCTGGCAATCTAGATACAATACCGGCAAATATTATCAGTGAAATGCCGTTACCAATACCTTTTTCGGTGATTTGCTCACCTAACCACATCAGGAAGGTTGTTCCTGCAGTCAAGGCAAGCGCAATAATGAGAATAGATCCAAAACCAGGGTTAATGATGGCTACTTTTAAACCGAAGGCCATGCCGATTGCCTGAATAAATCCAAGCACTACGGTACCATAGCGGGTGATTTGGGTGATTTTTTTCCGTCCCTCATCGCCTTCTTTGGCCCACTGTTCGAACTTTGGCACAACAACGGTTAAAAGCTGCATAATAATCGAAGCATTGATGTAGGGTGTGATGCTCATTGCAAATATAGAAAACTTGCTCAATGCACCACCAGAGAACATATCCAGCAAACCAAACAGATTACCGCTGGTAAACAGCTGTTCAATAACAGCAGCGTTTACACCCGGTACCGGGATATGTGTTCCCAGCCTAAATACCAAGAACATCACCAAGGTGAATACGATCTTCTGCCTTAGTTCAGTAATCTTTAGAATATTCGATAGTTCCCCCAGCAATTAAATCACCTCGACTGTACCGCCGGCTGCCTGAATTTTTTCAGCGGCCGATTTAGTAAAGCCATTGGCTTTAACGGTTAAAGCCTTGGTGAGCTCGCCATTGCCTAAGATTCTAAGACCATCAAGCACTTTTTTAATTACACCGGCTTCTACCAAAGTTTCGAGGTCAACAACTGTACCGTTGTCAAACCGGTTAAGTACAGCTACATTAACTTCGCTGTATTCTTTGGCAAAGATATTGGTGAAACCGCGCTTAGGCAGTCTTAAGTACAAGGGCTTTTGGCCGCCTTCAAATCCAGGACGCACGCCGCCGCCGGCACGGGCATTTTGGCCTTTATGGCCTTTACCGGAAGTTTTTCCTAGACCGGAACCAAGGCCACGGCCTACACGAGTGCGAACTTTTTTTGAACCAGGCGCTGGAGCTAATTCATGTAATTTCATTAACAGCACCTCCTTGAACTAGTATGTTTGGCTATTGCCACTTTGGGATTTATTCAGCAACTTCTTGAACGGTAACAAGGTGTTCTACTTTACGAACCATGCCTCTGATTACCGGATTATCTTCTTGAACTACCGAGCTATTGGTTTTTTTAAGACCCAGTGCTTTTACAGTTGCACGTTGGTCTTCTGGGCGGCCAATCACGCTACGGGTTAAAGTAATTTTAATTTTCGCCATTGTGTTACCTCCTTAACCCAACAGTTCCTGAACGGTTTTGCCGCGCAGAGTAGCAACCTCTTCCGCACGTTTAAGCTGGCTTAAACCTGTGATTGTTGCACGAACCATGTTGTTGGCGTTAGATGAACCAAGCGACTTGGTAAGAATATCTTTTATGCCGGCAAGTTCAAGCACAGCACGGGCTGGGCCGCCAGCAATTACGCCTGTACCTTCTGAGGCAGGCTTTAACAGCACTTTGCCGGCACCGAACACACCTGTGATTTGGTGTGGAATCGTTGTACCGACAATAGGAACTTTTATCAGGTTTTTCTTGGCGTCTTCTACGCCTTTACGGATAGCTTCCGGTACTTCAGATGCTTTACCCAAACCGAAGCCTACATGGCCGTTGCCATCGCCGACAACTACCAGCGCGCTGAAGGAAAAGCGTCTGCCACCTTTAACTACCTTGGCAACCCGGTTAATGAATACTACTTTTTCTTTAAGGTCAAGACCGGTGAAATCAATTCTAGCCATCAATGTCCCTCCTTTTCTTAGAATTCAAGTCCAGCTTCGCGGGCAGCCGCTGCTAAAGCAGCAACGCGACCGTGATAAATATTGCCGGCACGATCAAATACTACTTTGGTGACGCCTTTTTCGAGGGCTCGCTTAGCGATTGCCTCGCCTACAACTTTAGCTGCCTCAATATTGCCACCATACTCAACTTTAGCCTGTAATTCTTTATCTACAGTACTGGCTGATACCAAGGTCACGCCAGTTTTGTCGTTAATAATTTGAGCATAGATATGCTTCAAACTACGGAATACATTAAGACGCGGGCGCTCAGCACTGCCAATTATGTTTCTCCGGGCTCTTAATTGGCGCTTTTGACGCGCGATGTTTTTGCTCGGTTTACGCAGCAAGGTATTCACTCCTTTCGCTCAAATTGCCTACCTTGAGTTTATTTCTTGCCTTTACCGCCAGCTTTACCAACTTTACGGCGGATAACTTCACCTTCATACTTGATGCCTTTGCCTTTATACGGCTCTGGCTCGCGATAGCCGCGGATTTTAGCGGCAAGCTCGCCAACAGTTTCCTTATCAATACCGGAAACTATAATCCGGTTAGGCGCAGGAACATCAATGGTGATGCCTTGCGGCGGTTCAACTTCCAGCGGATGCGAGAAGCCTAATGTCAGCGCTAGTTTTTGACCAGCTTTAGCAGCACGGTATCCAACGCCAGCAATCTCTAAGGTTTTGGAAAAGCCTTGGCTTACGCCTGTTACCATGTTGCTGAGTAAGGTTCTGGTTAAACCATGCAGCGAACGATGTTGTTTATTATCTGTAGGCCGTTTGACGTTAATGACATTGCCTTCCATTTCGATAATCATATCTTTATGGAGTTGGCGTGTCAGTTCGCCTTTAGGGCCTTTAACTGCTACTACATTGTCATCCCCGATTGTTACGGTAACGCCTGCAGGAACAGTGATGGGACTCCTACCAATTCTAGACATGTTGCACCTCCTGTATCACTAGACTACCAGACGTATGCGATTACTTCGCCGCCCAGACCTTCTTTGCGTGCGACTTTATCGCTCATGATGCCTTTGGATGTCGAGATAATTGCAATTCCAAGACCTCCGAGTACACGCGGTAATTGCTCTTTTTTAGCATATACGCGCAGACCAGGCTTAGAAATGCGTTTGATTCCAGTTATAACTTTCTCGCGATTCGGGCCATATTTTAAGCTAACCCGAAGCATTCCCTGCTTACCATCAGCAATCATATCGTAGTCTCTAACAAATCCTTCGTCTTTCAGGATTTGAACTACGGCTTGTTTAATCTTAGATGCCGGAATTTCGACTTTATCGTGATAAACCGAGTTGGCATTGCGTATGCGAGTCAGCATATCGGCAATTGGATCGGTCATTACCATGGTTTAGAACCCCCTTCCTATATGTTGCGCTACTACCAGCTGGCCTTGGTTACTCCAGGAATGGCGCCTTTATAGCTCAGTTCCCGGAAACAAATCCGGCACATTTCAAATTTACGCATATATCCGTGCGGGCGACCGCAGATTTTGCAGCGATTGTATTTACGCACTTTAAACTTAGGCTCGTTTTTCCACTTTTCAATCAAAGCCTTTTTGGCCACCGAATTCCCTCCCTTGTTTTAACTGTTATTTGTAACCTGTTCTAAATTGAACGACGGTTGTGGTTATGCGCTGAATGGCATTCCCATCAGTCTTAACAGTTCTCTTGCTTCTTCGTCAGTTTTGGCGGTGGTAACAATGATAATATCCATGCCACGAATCTTATCGATTTTATCGTAGTCGATTTCAGGGAAAATCAATTGTTCTTTGACTCCCATGGTATAGTTGCCGCGGCCATCAAAGGATTTTGGACTTACACCGCGGAAGTCACGCACACGGGGCAAAGAGATGTTAATCAGTTTATCAAGAAATTGATACATCCGCTCTCCGCGCATAGTAACTTTGGCGCCAATCGGCATACCTTCACGTATTTTGAAAGCAGCAATTGATTTTTTTGCTCTGGTCACAACAGGCTTTTGTCCAGCAATAAGAGTCATATCAGCTACTGCTGCATCAAGAACTTTAGGATTGCCGACAGCCTCACCAACGCCCATATTAATAACTACTTTCTCGACTTTAGGAATCTCCATAACGTTTTTGTAGCCAAACTTCTGCATCATAGCTTGTGCTACTTCATTTATATATTTCTCTTTTAGTCTTGTAGCCATGAGTTAACCTCCTTTCAGGGAAGAATGGTTTTACTTCTCTTTATCAATAATTTCGCCGCATTTTTTGCACGCACGTGCAAATGTGCCGCTCTTTAATTGTGTTTTTTTGATGCGTGTAGGTTTGCTGCAAGCAGGACATACCAGCATAACTTTGGCCGAAGATAAAGCAGCCTCTTTTACCAAGATACCGCCTTGGGGTGCCTTTTGGCTTGGTTTGGTATGACGCTTAACTTTGTTTACGCCTTCTACCACAACTTTGCCTTTTTTCGGCAGAGCCTCAATGATCTTGCCTTCTTTACCTTTATCTTTGCCTGACAATACAACTACTTTATCGCCTTTTTTAACATGCAATTTTTGGGCTTCGGACACTCCGGACACCTCCTTAATCTAGATTACTTCCGGCGCCAGCGAGATGATCTTCATGAAATCTTTGTCCCTGAGTTCGCGGGCAACAGGTCCAAATATCCGTGTACCTCTCGGGCTTTTATCTTCTTTTATAACAACTGCGGAATTTTCGTCAAACCGGATATACGAGCCATCCGGACGGCGCAGGCCTTTACGTGTACGCACAACAACGGCTTTAACTACATCGCCTTTCTTGACAACGCCACCGGGTGTAGCGTCTTTAACAGCTGCCACGATAATATCGCCAATGTTTGCATAACGGCGGTAAGAACCACCCATTACACGGATGCACATAATTTGCTTGGCTCCGGTATTGTCTGCAACATTCAGGATAGTCTGTTGTTGAATCATAGTGCTTATCCTCCTTCCTCATGCGGCTCGATGCTTGCATCTGAGCGTTAGAAGCATACTTTCAGAGTTGCGATAGTATTATTTCGCTTTTTCGAGAACTTCTACTACACGCCAACGCTTTTCTTTGGACAGCGGACGGGTTTCCATAATTTTTACGGTGTCCCCTACATGGCTTTCGTTATTCTCGTCATGAGCTTTAAACTTCACGGTTTGTTTAACCGATTTATGATACAGCGGATGGCGAACTAGGCGTTCAACCGCTACTACCACTGTTTTTTCCATTTTGTCGCTTACTACTTTACCGATACGGGCCTTGCGCTCGTTTCTTTCAACGGTCACTTTTACTGCCTCCCTTCATACTCACTTACATAATGCCCTATCTTACTGAGCCTTAAGTTCACGTTGACGCTGAACGGTTTTAATGCGGGCAATTGTTTTCTTGACGGCAGGAATCCGCATAGGGTTATCCAGTTGACCGGTAGCATGTTGGAACCGTAAGTTAAAAAGTTCTTCTTTGAGTTTGTTTAAGTTTTGGTCAAGTTCAGCGGCACTCATTTCGCGGATATCATTAGCCTTCATTTACTTCACCACCCGCTTTAGCATTGACACCCGGTGCGTCCATATCTAAGTTCGCGGTATCCTCCCGCGTAACGAACTTTGTTTTGATGGGCAGCTTGTGAGCAGCAAGACGCATAGCTTCACGCGCAATTTCTACCGGCACGCCGTCCATTTCAAACATTACACGACCAGGCTTAACAACAGCTACCCAGTATTCCGGTGAACCTTTACCACTACCCATGCGAGTCTCAGCAGGTTTTGCAGTAATCGGCTTATCCGGGAATATTTTTATCCATACTTTACCACCACGTTTGATGTAACGGGTCATGGCAATACGAGCTGCTTCTATTTGACGGTTAGTAATCCACGCAGGTTCAAGAGCGACTAAACCAAATTCGCCATGAGAAACCATATTGCCTTTTGTGGCTTTACCAGTCATCCGACCACGGAATTGTTTGCGGTGTTTTACTCTTTTTGGAATAAGCATTATTATTCGCCCCCTTCAATGGCGGCAGCAGCGACAACAGTTTTCTTGGCTTCAGGCAAAATTTCGCCTTTATAAATCCAAACTTTTACGCCGATACGACCATAAGTAGTATGAGCTTCGGCTGTGCCATAATCGATGTCGGCACGCAGGGTATGAAGAGGAATACTTCCTTCACGATAGCTTTCGGTACGAGCAATCTCAGCTCCGCCCAGACGACCGCCAGTTGTAACTTTGATTCCTTTGGCACCCATGCGCATAGTACGAGTTACCGATTGTTTCATAGCCCGACGGAAAGCAATACGCTTTTCGAGCTGAGCAGCAATGTTTTCAGCAACTAATGTGGCATCAAGCTCGGCCTGTTTAATTTCAGCGATGTTAACATCGATGTTTTTACCAGTAAGATCTTTTAGCCATCTTTTAATATTTTCAATACCGCTACCACCGCGACCAATAACCATACCTGGTTTAGCAGTATGAATGGTAACTTTCACCCTATTTGCCGCACGCTCAATAATGATTTGCGACACATTCGAAGTGTAAAGTTTTTCTTTTAGCATATCACGCATTTTGATATCTTCATGCAGGTTTTTAGCATAGTCTTTGTCGGCATACCACTTTGCGTCCCAAGTTTTGATAATGCCAAGGCGAAGACCATGCGGATTAACTTTTTGACCCACTAATTTTCCCTCCTTCGTCCTTAGTTTATCTCTCTTTAACAACCACAGTTACATGGCTGGTGCGTTTTAAAATTTTGAATGCCTGTCCGCGTGAACGCGGATGAATACGCTTTAGTGTCGGTCCCTGATCAACAAAGACCTCGGATACATAAAGAGCATCAGCATTCAAATCGCAGTTGTGTTCTGCGTTGGCGATAGCAGATTTCAGTACTTTTTCCACAACTTCTGCTCCGACCTTCGGAGTGTATTTTAGTATTGCAAAAGCTTCGCCCACGTTCTTGCCGCGGATTAAGTCAACAACAATGCGGATTTTGCGGGGAGCAATACGAATATGTCTGGCAATTGCTTTAGCTTCCATTATTTAACCCCCTTCCGGCTTGAGTTTCCGGATTTTTGCTAAGCGTCCTATTTTACCCCAGTGGATCTTTCTGAACCACTATGGCCTTTATACGTCCGAGTTGGCGCAAATTCACCAAGTTTATGTCCTACCATATCTTCTGTGCAATATACAGGAACATGCTTGCGGCCATCATGCACAGCAATGGTGTGTCCGATAAAAGTAGGCAGGATGGTCGAGCTGCGCGACCAGGTTTTAATAACTTTTTTTTCACTCGTAGCATTAAGTGCATCAATCTTCTTAGTTAAGCTTTCATGCACATAAGGTCCTTTTTTAATTGATCTTGACACCTAAAATAGCCTCCTTTCGCTATGTTCGCGGGCTTGTTATTCGTGATTTCTCACTAC
The DNA here is from genome assembly GCA_023443285.1 of Bacillota bacterium. GTDB lineage: Bacteria > Bacillota > Negativicutes > Sporomusales > Sporomusaceae > Sporomusa. The sequence continues at coordinate 3,304 of JAEZVB010000011.1, read as the reverse complement.
TTTTCATCCCCCGAACATTTAAACTCGACTTAACGACCTGTCGTCTGCCTCGAACTACGTCTCTTAACGATCAATTTATCAGAAGCTTGCTTCTTACGAGTTTTTGCACCCATAGCACATTTACCCCATGGAGTAACCGGATGTTTGCGGCCAACAGGGGAACGGCCTTCACCACCGCCATGCGGATGGTCAATTGGGTTCATCGCAACACCGCGGTTAGCAGGACGAACGCCCATCCAACGAGAGCGACCAGCTTTACCAATGGTGATGTTTTCATGTTCAAGATTACCTACCTGGCCAACAGTAGCTCGGCAGTTAATATGAACTTTTCTAAGTTCACCGGAAGGCAGTCTCAGAAGGGCATGATTGCCTTCTTTAGCCATAAGCTGTGCAGATGCACCAGCAGAACGAACCAATTGGCCGCCTTTACCGATTTTCATTTCGATGTTATGAACTTGAGTACCTACCGGAATGTTCTTAAACGGTAATGCGTTACCTACTTTGATGTCGGCTTCCGAACCGCTCATAATGGTATCGCCTACTTTAAGACCGTTAGGAGCAAGAATATAACGTTTCTCGCCGTCAGCATAGTTCAAAAGAGCAATGCGTGCGGAACGGTTAGGATCGTATTCAATAGTGGCAACGTTTGCAGGAACGCCATCTTTATTGCGTTTGAAGTCAATAACGCGATACAGACGCTTATGTCCGCCGCCTTGATGCCGAACAGTCAAACGGCCTTGTTGGTTACGACCGGCGTGTTTTTGAAGACGCTCGGTCAAAGAACGCTCGGGACGATCTGTGGTGATATCCGAAAAATCGGCTACCGTCATAAATCTTCTGCCAGGAGCGTATGGTTTAAAACTTTTAACTGGCATGTAAGTTCCTCCTTTTTAGAGAATTTGGTTATACACCTTCAAAGAATTCGATACGTTCGCCGGCAGCCAATTTAACAATGGCTTTTTTGAAGTCCGGACGTTTGCCGATGTTCTTGCCCATGCGTTTGGTTTTACCCATTACACGAAGGGTATTCACATCAAGAACTTTTACTTTGAAGATTTGCTCAACAGCTTGACGAATTTCAATTTTATTGGCGGTAAGCGGCACAATAAAAGTATATTTGTTATCAGCCATCATCGCAGTAGTTTTTTCAGTAATATATGGTCTGATTAGAACGTCGCGTGGATTTGCCATTATGCCAGCACCTCCTCAATCTTAGCGACTGCTTCTTTGGTTACTAGCACTTTATCATGATGAAGAAGATCAAAAACATTTAAGCCAATAGTTCCAATGGATTTAACACCAGGAATATTGCGAGATGATTTTGCAACAATTTCATCATTATCAGCAGTAATAATCAGCGATTTTACTGTTTGTGCCTCGAAGTTACCAAGGAATTTTACTACATCTTTGGTTTTAGGCTCTGCAAAGTTAATGTTGTCAACCACCATTAGGCCACCATCATTAATTTTCGCGGTCAATGCGCATTTGATTGCTAATCGGCGAGCTTTGCGAGGCATACTGAATTTGTAGCTGCGCGGATGTGGTCCAAAAGCAACACCGCCACCTACCCACAACGGAGACCTGATGCTGCCGGCCCGTGCTCGGCCAGTTCCTTTTTGCTTCCAAGGTTTTCTGCCGCCACCGCGTACCATTGCTCTGGTCTTAGTTGCGTGAGTGCCTTGACGTTGACTAGCCAGTTGCATAACAACTGCTTGATGAACAAGAGCTTCGTTTATTTCTACGCCAAATACGCTATCATTAAGTTCCATTTCACCGGTTTTCGCACCGGTCATGTCATATACTGCCACTTTCGGCATATAGCACGTCCTCCTTTCGATGCTCGCAACCTGTACTCTACGTTAAATCGCAAAGTTGCAAGCTGCGATTACTTATTGGGTTTTACTGTATTTTTAACAATAACGAAACTGCCTTTAGGTCCGGGAACAGCACCTTTTACAAGCAGCAGGTTGCGAGGTACATCAACGCGAACCACTTGCAGACGTTGTACGGTAACTTTTTGTCCACCCATACGACCTGGGAGTTTCTTACCTTTAAATACTTTACCGCCGCCACCGCTCATCCGGGAACCGATAGTTCCTGGCTCACGATGGGATTTCGAACCGTGACCCATAGGTCCACATGCAAAGTTGTGGCGTTTAATGCCGCCAGCAAAACCTTTGCCTTTAGCAGTACCGGTTACATCTATAAGTTCACCTTCACTGAAAGTATCAGCATTGAGAACTTGACCTACTGTATATTCAGAGGCTCCAGGCAGGCGCAGTTCGCGGATAAACTTTACCGCTTTGACATTGGCCTTAGCAAAGTGGCCCTGCATAGGTTTGTTAACCTTCTTTTCTTTGATAGCGCCAAATCCAAGTTGCACTGCATTGTAGCCATCATTTTCAACTGTCTTATTTTGCACTACGACGTTGGGACCGGCTTCAATAACAGTAACCGGAATAACTCTACCCTCAGCCGTAAAGATTTGGGTCATGCCCAGTTTTTTTCCTAAAATTCCTTTAGCCATTTATCGCACCTCCTCTTACAGCTTGATTTCGATGTCCACACCAGCCGGCAAGTCGAGACGCATTAAGGCATCTACCGTCTTGGGAGTCGGCTCCAGGATGTCAATAAGACGTTTATGTGTCCGCATTTCGAATTGTTCGCGGGAGTCTTTGTTGACATGGGGTGAACGCAAAATAGTGAAGATATTTTTCTCAGTAGGAAGCGGAATAGGGCCAGAAACCATAGCGCCGGTACGTTTTGCGGTCTCAACAATCTTGGCCGCACTTTGGTCAAGCGCCTTATGGTCATATGCCTTAAGGCGGATTCTGATTTTTTGTTGTTTAGCCATTTATTTATTCCTCCTTATCGCCCAGTTTCTCTGAACGGACATTCTCGGTGGAAATTTCCCCGTGCGTACGGGCCACCTTCCACGTCATCGCCGGTCAATATCCTGGCAAAAGGCGGCAAGCGCCGCCTCCACCAGATATTTTGTTTAAAAGGGATTACTCTTGAACAGAAGTTACAACGCCGGCGCCTACAGTACGGCCACCTTCGCGGATAGCGAAACGCAGACCTTCTTCGATAGCGATCGGAGTAATAAGCTCAATGCTCATTTGAATGTTGTCGCCAGGCATAACCATTTCTACACCTTCAGGCAGATTAACAACACCGGTTACGTCAGTTGTTCTGAAGTAGAACTGCGGACGATAGTTGGTAAAGAACGGAGTATGACGGCCACCTTCTTCTTTGGACAGTACATATACTTCGCCTTTGAATTTGGTATGAGGTTTAATGGAAC
>JAEZVB010000086.1 GCA_023443285.1 Bacillota bacterium | reverse complement strand
AAATTATATAGCACTGTATTTAATCGACCCTTTTTGGCAGGGTCTTTTGCAAGCGCCCACGGTCCGGTTTCATCAATATATTTATTGGTACGCCCAATAAGTGCCCACACTTCTTTGAGGACAACATTAATATCCTGCTGCTCCATATGTTGTTCATACTGAGCAGACGTAATGCGCGCCAATTCAATAAGTTCCTGGTCAATTGCCTCCACTTCACCAGGCGCTTCAATCACACCGCCGTTAAACCGGCCAATCATACTCAAACTGCGATGCAAAAGATTGCCCAGGTCATTCGCTAAATCGGCATTAATCCGGCTGATAAGCGCATCCCGCGAAAAATTGCCGTCAAGGCCCAAGGTAATTTCGCGCAATAAAAAGTAGCGAATGGCATCGGCACCAAATTCATCAATCAGCGCCAGAGGATCAATCACATTGCCTTTGGATTTGGACATTTTGTCACCCTCGACTACCAGCCAGCCATGTCCATATACTTTCTTAGGCAATTCGATGTCAAGCGCCATCAAAATTACCGGCCAAATAATACTATGGAAGCGCACAATCTCCTTGCCAACCAAATGAACGTCAGCAGGCCAATATTTAGCAAACTTCTCCCGGTCATTTAAGTAACCGGCTGCTGTTATATAGTTTGTCAAAGCATCAAACCATACATAAACTACATGCTTGGTATCAAAAGGAACAGGAATTCCCCAATCGAAAGTTGTCCGGGACACACACAAATCTTCCAGGCCGCCCTTGATAAAATTTATCATCTCATTACGCCGCGAAACCGGCTGAATAAACTCCGGGTTCTCCTCAATAAATTTCAGCAAGCGCTCCTGGTACTTAGACATCCTGAAGAAATAGCTTTCTTCTTTGACAATTTCTACCGGCCTTCCACAGTCCGGACATTTGCCGTCAGTTAGCTGCCTTTCCAGCCAGAAGGTCTCGCAGGGGGTGCAATACCAGCCCTCATACTCGGCTTTGTATATATCTCCCTGGTCATAGATTTTCTGAAATACCGCCTGTACTAATTCATGATGCCGACTCTCGGTCGTACGGATAAAATCGTCATTAGAGATCTCTAACTTTTCCCACAGGTGCTTAAAGGAATCCACAATTTTATCTACATACGCAATCGGCGTAGTATTGGTTTCCTCGGCCTTACGCTGAATCTTTTGCCCATGCTCGTCAGAGCCTGTCAAAAAAAATACATCATAGCCTGCAAGCCGCTTATAACGGGCAATGCTATCGGCAATGGTAGTGCAATAGGCATGTCCAATATGTAATCGGTCACTCGGGTAATAAATGGGAGTTGTAATATAGAAGGGTTTTTTCGACATGGTGTCCTCCTTAAGCGAACGCACTTTTTGTGTTTTTCCAATTATATACACCAGAAATTCAGTTGTCAATAGTTGTCTTTTTCGACAGAAAGTAGTAGTATATGACAATGGACAGAGATTTTATTCGTCAGAATGATATATTTATAAAAAAAATTCACATTTTGTAAATATATGGGTTGACATGCTTTGTAATATTTGGTATTATTTAGTTGAGCTGGTTTTGTCGAATATTGTTATTCAATGTTCTTGAAAAATTAGTTTTGAGTGAAGGGAGACAGAAAAATGAAATCCACTGGTATTGTACGCAAGGTAGATGAATTAGGCAGGGTGGTTATTCCTATCGAATTACGCCGCACTCTTGATATCGAAGAAAAGGATGCATTGGAGATTTATGTTGATAGCGACCGCATCATTCTCCGTAAATATGAGCCAGCCTGTGTATTCTGTGGCAATGCAGCCGATGTAACCGACTTCAAAAATAAAAAGGTTTGTAAATCTTGCCTGGAATCTATGGGACAGAAAGCAATTTAATCCTGTTTATTATAAAGAACTGTCAAGAATAGTTTGGTATACCTGTCGTCTGGGTAAACCAGTTTGCGACGCCACCTGACGGATGGCGTCTTTTTTATTTACGCCCTGCTGCATTAATCCGTGTACAGCTTGAACCACATCAACTGCTGCTACTGGTTCGCCAGGCTGGCTTTGTTCACTGCCGTCAGTATACCCTTCCACGATAATGGTAAATTCCCCGCGCGGCTGATTCTGATCAAAATGCTGTCCCAAAATCTGCAGGCTGCCGCGTACAAACTCTTCAAACTTTTTGGTTAGTTCTCTGGCCGCTACCGCCCGGCGATCGCCAAACGCCTTCGTCAATTCATCCAGAGTTGAGCGGAGCCTATGCGGCGCTTCATAAAATACCAGAGTATGCGGATAGGCTGCCAGCTTTGCCAGTAGTTGACGGCGATGTTTATTAGTTTTGGGTAAAAAACCCACAAAAGTAAACAAGGTAGTATCCATTCCTGACGCAATTAGAGCGGTAAGCGCCGCATTGGGTCCAGGCAGCGGCACCACCGCTATGTGATTGGCAATTGCCAACTGAACCAGATCCACCCCGGGATCAGAAATACCTGGCATACCGGCATCACTGACAAGTGCAATCGTCTCACCCTGTAACAGCCTTGCAATTATCTCTGGCCCCCGTGCGGCTTTATTATGTTCGTGATAACTAATAAGAGTAGCATGAATATCAAAATGGTTTAAGAGCTTAAGCGTATGTCTGGTATCTTCAGCCGCAATAGCGGAAGCTTCCTTCAAGACCCGCACAGCCCGGAAAGTCATATCTTCTAAATTTCCTAACGGAGTTGGACATAAATAGAGCGTGCCTGGCTCGGTCAATCAAGTTCACCTGTCCTGCTCATAGAGCTTCATAATATCCGCAGAATAATTCCCATCAGGAGTATACACAAGCAAAGGCGGCAACACCTCTATTCCCGGTTTTGCCCCCCGTACACCTTCAATAAGCACCATGTTTGGCTTCTTGTCAATTCGTGGATAAACAAATTGCAGACGTTTAGGCTCAATCCCGACCTGGCACATAGCCACCATAATCTCAGCCAGCCTCTCTGGCAAATGAACCATTGCAAAGCGGCCGCGGTATTTGACTAAATGCCGCGCAGCAGCGACAACATCAGCCAAGCTGGCCGAAACTTCATGCCGCGCCATAGCCACCCGGTCATTGGGATTTAGATACCCTCCGCCAACCGGCCGGTATGGTGGGTTAGCTACAACTAATTCGAAGCTGCCACTAGGCAGCAATTGTTGCACCTGGCGCAGATCACCGTTAACAATATGCAGCCTGTCTGTCAGACCGTTAAGTGTAGCACTACGGCTGGCCATGTCGGCCATAGCCGGATTAATCTCAATGCCGGTAACAACCGCAATACCACGCGCTAACAATAATATGCCGATAACCCCGGTACCTGTTCCCAGGTCTGCCGCTGTCCCGTTTTGCCGTACACTGGCGAAATGGGCTAACAGCACCGCATCCAGCGAAAAGCAAAATTCTTCAGGATGCTGAATCAACTTTAAATTTTTGATAATTAGATCATCCACCCGTTCGCCAGGCTTCAGTTCCACGTTGTCAATTGTCATTCTTCCTTTTCCACTACTTCATCCCAGGGAATAATTAACGTTTTTCCTTCAGCCAAACTAATAGTAGCTGTTCGTTTCTGTTGATTAAGCGATATTACCTTGCCTTCACCATCAACAGTAATTACTTCTCTCCCTACTGTCGGTGGCACAACTTTTTTCGCGGCACTGCACCCGCAGTAGCAGTCATTTTCATATTTAAGGCAACACATCAGTCGCCCGCAAATGCCAGAAATTTTAGTGGGGTTAAGCGACAGGTTTTGTTCTTTGGCCATGCGAATAGACACAGGTTCAAAGTCCCCCAAAAAGGTGGCACAACATAGTGATCGGCCACAACAACCAATGCCATTCATAAGCTTGGCTTCATCTCTTACCCCAATTTGCCTAAGTTCAATCCGGGTACGAAAAACACTGGCCAAGTCTTTTACCAGTTCGCGAAAATCAATTCGCCCTTCGGCCGTAAAGTAAAAGATAATCTTATTGACATCAAAAGTATATTCCACGTCTACCAGGTTCATAGGCAAACTGTGAGCCTCGATTTTTTGCTCGCAAACCTTAAAGGCTTCTTTTTCCTTCTTGCGATTGTCTTTAACCTTTTCCTGATCCTCAGGTGTAGCCTTGCGTAATACAGGTTTTAACGGAGCGACAATTTGATTGTCCTCAACCTGCCGCGGCCCAATAACAACATCACCGAATTCCAGTCCTCTTGCCGTTTCGACAATAGCATGATCACCGGCATCAATTTCAATCTTATCCGGATCAAAATAATATATTTTACCCGCTTTCTTAAAGCGGATACCCACTACTGTTAACATATTGCTCTCCTTTTTCTTGCCATTCTTTCAAATTTATTAATAACTCCTCAAGAGCTAACCGACTGTTAGCATTACCCTCGATAGCACGTATGGTATTTTTAACAGCAGCAATCGCAGCCATGCTCCGTCTCTCAGGCCAATCAGGTACCAGCTCGGAAAGTTCCCGCACCAGATCAATGTTATATAGAAGTTGTTCTCCAAACCTGCCTGCAACTATCAGCAAATCCCGCAATAAATATAAAAAAAATCCCAATATACTTACGATATCTTTAGTGGCTAAACCTGACAATTTCGTAGTCTGGCTCCAAACTGCCGTCATATCTTGCTGCTTTATATCGTTAAGGAGCGCAACCGCCATATCACGGTGTGTCAAACCATCTGGAGTCAACAAAGCAATCGCTTTTCCCATCCTGCCACCGCTTAAGCGGGCAGCCACTTTGGCAGCCGCCGGTTCATAGCCTTTGCGTACCAGTGCTTGTTCAAGCGCAGCTAGAGGCAGCAGACAGAAAGTAACCTTACGGCAACGCGATAAAATTGTCGGCAAGAGCGGCTTGCCGGTTCCTGCCGTAAGAATAAAAACAAAACCAGGAGGAGGCTCTTCCAGCAGTTTAAGTATGCTGTTAGCAGCCTGGACGGTCATTAATTCGGCATCCTCAATAAGGCACACCCGACCTAAGCCAATTCCTGGGGTTAACGCAGCAAAATTTTTAAGCGGGCGGATCTGATCAATTTTAATTGTAGCTCCGTCAGTATTCACCTGAACAAAGTCTGGATGGGCGCCCCGGGCAAACAACAAACAAGATTGGCAATGCCCACACGGCTTTTCCCCGCTACTGTTGCAGAGAATGCCTGCAACTGCCAGTTTAGCTGTTAGGGCTTTGCCAACGCCGGCCGGACCGATAAACAATAAAGCATGAGGCACTCTTCCGGTCGACAACATAGCTCTAACTATATCCACCGCTGCTTGTTGACCTAGTATTTCATCCCAGTTCATAATCATCAGGTAAACAAATCCACTAGCATGCCGCGCACAGCGTCATGTTTAGACATGATTGATAACTGTCGTTCCTGACCGATACGCACATCTTCAGTCATCTCAGCCAGTTTTTCATCCACTTTTCTAATGGTTGTATACAATTTCTGCCGGCCGTGGCGATCCCAGCCGGCACGAGCTTCTAAAGAATATGCCCGCGAAACCGCCTCACCAATAAACTTACGGATTAACTCCCTGTAGGACTTAAGCTCACTATAAGTCGGCATCTGTGATAAACGGCGTCCACTTTCATCAATCTCAGTCATCAGCATCTGCATGCGTTCAGTTGACTGTGATTCCTGCGATTTTAGGAGATCGGCGGCAAAATAGTCCCCCGTCTTTTCGGACTTGACGGGTAGGTCACGCTCAGTCACTAGCGGCTGATTACTTACCCCAAAGTTATTCACTTTCATACCCATTTGAGTTTAGCCCTCCTGCCTCCAAAATACATGGCAGTCCAAATTCTTATTTATCCTTTAAATTATAAATGGTTTTCATAAAATAATCAAATTTTTGGTATAAATGCACCAAAAAGCATGGACAGAGTCTCTATTATACTCTGCCCACAATTTCAGCGATAACTTGATAGATTTCATTATGGATTTGCTCAATTGTTTTAATCTTCTCCTGCCTGACACAATCTACCTTATGCCAGTGGTAGGCATTGGCAATTGCGCATGCATTATCAAAGCAGTAAGCCTGATAATCACTGCTTTGTTCGTGGATATCTTTGCTGGTGCCAGTCTTATTTTCCCGTCCGCGCATAAGCTCTTGACTGACAACAGGCGGCATCGCCAAAAAGATAACCTTATCCGGTATCGGCAGACCACATTTGGTAAACTCAAAGTCCCACAACCAATTGAGATAGGCTTCTTTCTCCGCCTGATCCTTAATTTTGGCAGCCTGATGGATCATATTAGAGGTAGTATAGCGGTCGGCAATCACGAGACCGCCATGTAGATAAAACTCCTCCCAGTCCCTTTTATAAGAGGCAATCCGGTCAACCGCATAGAAGGCAGATGCGGCATAGGCATTGACATCTTCCGGGCGATTGCCGAATTCACCGCTCAAATACATCTTCACCAAAGCCGATGATTGACTCTGATAGTTAGGGTAATCCACCTTTCGCACATTAAATCCCTCACCCTTTAGCCGGCTTAGCAGCTCCTTGGACTGGGTGGCCTTACCGCTGCCGTCAGTTCCTTCAATTACTATTAATTTACCACGCATTTAATCCACAACCTTTAGTGTCTTAAGCAAGTAATCTTCCGGGCCGGAAATATGCAGCCCGGCATCCTGCAATGTATGACAATAATCAATAATCTCTTGCGTAACCCGCTCACCTGGACAGAGCATGGGAATACCCGGCGGATAAAAGGTAACTATTTCGGCGCAAATCATGCCGGCAGCATCATCAAAAGGTACCATGCAGGTATTGCCAAATAATGCATCCCGCGGCGAAATAACCTGCTCAGGCGGCAACGGATGCTTGCCCACCCGGGTTATCTCACTGATTGCCGAAAAATCACGAGTACCGTTATGGGTGGCAGCCATATCCTTTAAAGCCGCTACGAGTGCTGACACCTCAGCCTCACTATCACCTAAAGTAATAAGGAATAAGACGTTATAAACATCAGATAACTCTACCTGAATTTTGTAGGTTTGCCGTAAAATCCGCTCAGCTTCCGCGCCAGTCAGTCCCAGTCCTTTCACGGTAACTGTCACCTTAGTCGGATCTATACTAAAAACCCCCGGATTACCTACTTTTTCATCACCAAAACAATATAATCCCGGGATGTTATTAATTTCTTTTCTAGCTTTGTTTGCCAAATCTATAGCCCGTTCAATCAATTGGTGTCCTGCGGTTGCCATCTGCATGCGAGCAATATCGAGTGATGCCATTAATATATAGTTAGGACTGGTAGACTGCACCAACTGCAACATAGCTTTGAGCCGTGGTACCCTGATGCGGCCCTGCCGGCAGTGAACAATTGAGCATTGGGTCATGGCACCGATAATTTTGTGAGTGCTTTGGGCGACAATATCAGCACCGGCATCCAATGCCTGTATAGGTAAGCGGGGTGAAAATTTCAAATGCGGGCCGTGAGCTTCGTCAACAACAACAGGAATGTTTTTCTCATGAACAATGTCCACAATTTTCTTTAGATCGGTAGCTACCCCATAATACGTGGGATTTATAATCAATACCCCTTTGGCATCAGGGTGCTGCTCTAGTGCCGCGGAAACGGTCTGTGGCGTAACTCCCATTGTCAGCCCTAATTCGACGTCGACCTCCGGCTTCATAAATACCGGAATAGCGCCGCTCAAAATAATACCGCCAATAATTGAGCGGTGAGCATTACGCGGCACAATAATTTTGTCACCAGGTCCGGCAACAGTAAGAATCATAGCATAAATGCCACCAGTTGTTCCATTGACCATAAAATAGCTACAATCAGCCCCATATAGTTCAGCGGCTAAATCCTGAGCCGCTTTTATCGGTCCATGCGGCTCATGTAAATCGTCCAACTCGGCCATATTGGCCAAATCAAGCTGTAATCCTTTGTGCCGTAACTCCTCATGGAAAAGGGGATGTATCCCCTTTCCCATTTTATGTCCGGGTGTATGGAAGGGAATTGTTCCATCGTCTATATATGTATTCATAGCTTTCAATAAAGGTACTTGGGTCTGATCAAGCACGTGATCACCGCCTTTACTTTCCTTGCTATATTATACCCCTGACTGCTACCAAAATACTACCGGAAAAGCTGCTTAAACAGCGCGGCCGCAAGCGCTTCCTTTACTTGATCCTGTGTTACCGGCAGCTTGCGAGCCTGCAGTTCTTGCATAACACTCTGGCTTAGTTGTTCAGGATAAAAAGTTCCCAGCCCAGTCTTAATAGCCAGATTACTGACTTCTGCCGACGCTAAGCCGCGTTTCACGAAGCTGCCATTCAATGTCTCAAAGGGTATACTATACGCCGTGCCATTATCAATGGAGAAACTGCCTTGCACCACAGCCGCCGAAGCGTCACCATTTGCCGTTCCTACAAATGCCAAGGGACCTTTGACATCCTTTTCAGTCAGTCGGGAGCTGTCTAAGCCACTACCGGATATCGACAGTGAATACTGCTCGCTATCCGGATATATATCACCACCGGCCGCAACCGTCCCGCCAATAGTCGCACCCTGCGACGACAGCAGTTTCAACACTTGCTGCGTATAGGAAAAAGCGCCGCTAACGCCGCTGACTGTCATATCCCCAAACTGTATACTGCCAAGAGAAAAACTGCCAGCCATTACTGGCGAAAGAACTGAACCGGTAATAGTTGCCTGCACCGCCAGTGAACCACCTGTTCGCAGACTAGGCAGCAGCACTGTCGGGTCGCCTGCCGGCATTTGAACGGCAAAGTCCAGTGTTCCAACACCGTCCGTTGCAGTTAACACACGGCCAACTGCGGCAACAGACTGTCCTTGATATAATGCCTGTCCGTCCAAAAACTGAAAAGCCCCATCCTGCTTTTCAAAGTGGGCGCTGGCTTGGTTGAGTTCGAGGGCGCCTGTTGTACCAACACCAGAAAAGCGCCCTGCCAGGGTTTGCAAAACTACGGCATCTGCCGCATCCTTCCCAATTTTGACAGTTACCTCCTCAAGGATACCACCGGTTAAGCGGATCGGAGCGTCCTGCCCGGTGAGGCCTAGTTTAACTAAGTCTATGTTAGTAGCCGACATAGCAATTGCTGAACCCCCAGTTTTCCCCCACTGGCCTTCTACCTTAAAGGCAGACTGATCCACTTTGCCAGCCCCTAAAAGTTCAAGCTGGTTGTCCTGCCGGAAATTAATCCGACCGGCTAATTGCTCCACAGTTTTGGTAAAATAGGCGGTTTCCACATGAACCTTGCCATCCTGAATCTCGACTAATCCAACAAAACTCGGCTCTTCCACTTTCTGTGCCCTTCTGACACCGACCCAGTTCAACCCATTCTGATTATAGGTAATCCAAATTTCCGGGTTTTCCACGGTCACTCCGGTCACCAATTGCGGCCCCAGCTGTCCTTTAAGCAAATCATTCCAGTTATAGTTAATCTGAATGCGTTTACTTTTGGCCAGCAGCTTCCCGGCCGTATCCAACAACTGAACGTCATTTGCCTCCAAAGAACCTACGATGGACAAATCAATACTGCCTACTATGACCTGTCCATTTACAGCTTCGTTGACCCGCACCAGCAAGGATTGTTCTGCCGCCTGCCGTACCTTGGCTGCAGCAAATTGGAACAGACTTGTTCCCACCAGGAAGACTACCGCCAAAATGAGCAGGGCAATTTTTTGCCTGCTCCAATTTGTCTGGGGCTTTGTTGCTATTTGCGGTTCTTCACTCACTATCCTTACCTCCGTGGTTTGTAAACTAAAGCTCCCCTCTTACCCTACACTTTGTATTGATTTACCTCGATTACCTGGGTACCGGCAAACCGGTCGCCCAGCCGCCGACCTTTATCTGTCACCAATACCATAACAATCTCAATTAATCCACCTATGTACGGAATACACCAGGATAGCGCCCGCAGAGCTGATTTTCCCTTACTGCAAGGCTCGTTGGTGCTTAAGCTTACTACCATCAGGCCATTCATTTTCTTGCCGAAACTTTGTCCACCAGTAAAACCATCTTTAAAAAAGCCATAAAAGAAGCCCCAACAGCCGGTAATAAACAGTAACAGGCCACCCAGCGTTTCCATACCATCAATACCAAGCAACACTAATCCTGGCACAAGCGGTAATCCACCAATTATGGAATCCACGATATAGGCCAGAAAACGGCTGCCAAAACCGGCTTTAGGATAATCCATTTCCATTACTGCCGTGTACCCGGGCTGCACAGGCGGCTGTACCGGATTTGCCTGCGGCACACCTAAGTTAGCAGAAGCGACGGCCGCCGCCTGCTGAGCACCAGTTAAACCCTGTCCACATTTAGAACAAAACGCCGCCTCCATAGTATTTTGCTGTCCGCATTTTGCACAATATTGAATATCCATAAAATCCCCCTTAATTCATAACCATTATGTGTATCTACTAAAAAATTCCTCGAAAAAGGATAAAATCCTTCAAATATTGCTACCTTGCAGGATTTTTGCATTTTGTGGTAAATAAATACAAAAAGTTTACTAAAGAGAAAGAGGTATACCACTATATGCGAAGTCTCATTACAGGGCTACTGGTTACATTCTTGTTGTTAACCCCCGGCATGGGGATCGCACAAACTGAAAAAACTTCAGTGGAAAAACTATTGTTGAGTGTCACCGAACGCAACTGGCAGCAATGGTCACGCGGCGATGGCAGTATTACCTTCCAGGAATTAGCCGACTGCATGGCAAACCCGGCATACCGCGGCGAAGATGCAGCCGTATTGGCAGGCCTAACCCAATACTTTTTAGATGTCAAACCCACAAAAGAAAAATTAACCAAACAAGACATCGATAACTTATTGGTAAGTAATGTACGACTACAAAAAGACTGCCTGGATAATCTCTGCAACTTATATCAAAACAATAGCGATTTATATGCAAATGGCGAACCTACATTTTCCGCTGTCTCACAAGGGAAAATTTCTAACTGTTTTCTCGTTTCCGCCTTAGGCTGGCTGGCTTTGCACCGTGACAACGAGATTAAACAAGCCATTCGGCCGGTTGAAAACGGCTATGAAGTTCATTTTCCCAGCCAACACATCGTAAACGTATCGCCGCCAACCCAAGCCGAAATTGTTTTTAACAATACCTATGCTGGCAGCGATGGCTTGTGGGTAACCGTGCTGCAAAAGGCGTTTGGTGACAGATACTCCCCTTATAGTCCTTTTCAGGATAAAATAGAACCAACTTTAAATACGTCGGATCGCGGTTTCGCGGCCTATATTCAGCATATCTGGACAGGCAAAACTGCACTATGTTATATAGTAAAGCCGGAAAATCGAAATTTAATCCGCGACAAGCTTATTACTATTGCCCAAAACAAGCAATTGGCACAAACCGGAGTTATGAATATAACCGACGATATGCCAATTGTTCCCGGCCTTGGTTATGGACATGCTTATGCAGTTCTGGACTTTAATCCCATTACCAATTATCTGACTCTCTGGAATCCCTGGGCCAACAATTTTGTCCCTGCCGGCAAAGACGGACTAACTTACGGTTACTTGACCCATGGCGGCGTTTTCAAAATTCACCTGGATGAATTCCTGAAAGTATTCTGCGAACTCATCTACGAAGGCGAAGAAACTGTTATTTTACCGTTTATGGAGGTAGAGAAATGAAGCTATGCCGCTTTATAAAACAAACTGTTTTCTGCCTGCTATTTCTGACTTTGTCTCAAGGTTGGTTCATAGCACAGGCCGCAAGCAATGTGCCGGAAACACTGGATGAAATTGTTTTGCGCAATTGGCCGCTATGGAGCAGTAGCTTAACTGCCGATGTGACAATCACTCAATTACAGACAGCACTTGGTAAACGAACCATCCGTGGCGAAAATGCGGCTCTGTTGGCTTCTCTTGTAGAAAAACTGCAGCAAGAACAAAATAATGCACCAGTCACACTAAACACTGTGCGCCAATGGGTTCAAAAAGACCCTCAGCTACAATACCGCAGTCTTAAGAGAATGCTTTTTTCCCGTGACAGCGAACGCCCCTTCCTGGCTAACAACAAGCCTCACTTTCAGGCTCTGGAAATATCCCAACAAGGCAATGGAGCCATTCTTTCGGCAATAGGCTGCCTGGCATACAATCGCCCGCAAGAAATTAAATCTGCCTTGCATCGCATTTCTGCCGAACAATATTCCGTGCATTTCCCCAGCGGCCAGAAAGCCGGCGGCTCTATACCTACCGAAGGCGAACTGTTGGCTCATAAATTAGTGTTGACACTTAAGGACGGTACCTGGGCGGTATTGTTGTACAATACCTTTGAACAACAATTGGGAAAAACAGCAACGCCTGACAGTGTGCAGACACTGTGGTCCGGCGCTCCCCCCAAGCTGTATAATTTAGCGCCAAGTGACCTTTCGCAACTAAGAACAGTACTTAAAAATGCGGTTAATAGCAAACGAATCATCCAGGCTGTTTTAGGTGAAAAGCCAGACAACCCGGTACCCGGTCTAGAGTATGGACAGACGTATGCCGTTTTGCGGTTTGATGACACTAATGACGAGGTCACCCTTTGGCATCCCCACGCTCAGTCCTTTGAACCCGCTGACTCCGAAGAAGCAGCAACGGCTGGTTATTTAATCACTGCCGGAGTCTTGCAGCTTCCCCTGACAGATTTTGTCGCTATTTTTCCCAATCTTGTGGTAGAATCTAAGTAACCGTACAATCGTTTACAGCTAAAAGGAGGTTACCTGTCATGCGAAAATTATTACTCTGCTGTCTGCTCCTACTCTTGGCATTCAGCACAGCTACCGCCCAGGAACTTAAGGATGAATGGAGGGATAAAAATACTGTCTTCAGACAGTTTAAAACCATTGTCCTTCATCCTGAGTTTGATCCCAATTTGAATATTGATGAAATTAGCCGCAAGAAACTCGAGAGTTTACTGGATAATGCTATTTGGCAAGAAAAGCTCGGTATGATCCGTTGGCTCAACGAAAGCCAACTGGAGCAAAAGATTGGCACTCTGACACAAACCGATATGAGCACCCTGAAAAGCAATGACCCAGCGTCTTATGCAGCACTGGTAGCCGAGTATTCTCCCTCACTCGCAGATGCCCGCCTCACCCTCAAGGTGCGGCAATGGGGTTATACCCAAGAGTACGTGCCGGAAGCCTGGGAAAGATATACCGAATATCGCAGAGTTCCCGTAAAGATAATTGAAACCGATGCCAAGGGCAAGCGCACTATTACAACGCGCTGGGAGGAGCAACCATTTAAAGCGACGCGCTATGTTCCGGCTCATTATAAACAAGTTTCCCATGCTGGCCTGGAGCTTACGCTGACAAGTATCAAAACTAGCGAAAAGGTTTGGATGCTACTTGACTTGCGGGATGCGGAAGGCAGCAAAGCTCCCTTCGATATGACTGAACGTATAATCAGGCGAGCCACCGAGCAGTACGGGGCACTGGTGAACTAGTTCCTACATACAAATTGATAATGATAATGGCAAAAACAAGCCAAGGCGATGCCGGGATCGCTTTGGCTTGTTTTTACGTATCAGCCCGCAGTTCCAATGTATCACCAATTTGGGTAAAAGTGGCGGCTATGGTTCCTGCTGGCAGTTCAATGACATAGTCTGCTCCCCGCTGCATCGCCAGGCGTCCGGGCTTTAATCCGACCACAGCCGCAATTACTCTGTCAGTCTTATCGACAAAGATCACATCAATCGGATAACGCATACCAAAGGTGTGTACACTGCTGCACGGTTTAATCAGCAAACCATCGCCACTCGACAAGCTGGCTGTTGCCAAAAGACCGACCAGACGCCTAAAAAAACTGATAGCTTGCTTGATAGTATCACCCAGCACCTGTTGCCTGGTGACATTAATAATCCGCATAGGTTGTTCCCCTTATGTTTTATTACCTCGGCCAGGCAAACAGTGCAGTATTTCTTCCAGTTAAAATTAGCTGCAATTGACCCTGGCGAAATTATTTTTTTACTTAAAAAAACTACTGAACATCTGAATAACAGCTGGCCCTAGCAACACTACAAACAGCGAGGGAAAAATAAACAACACAAGTGGCAGCAGCATTTTTATTGGTGCCTTCATGGCCTGTTCTTCGGCTCGTTGGCGGCGTTTTTGGCGCATGGCCGCCGACTGCACTCTCAGTACATTGCCAATGCTAACACCAAGTTGATCGGCCTGCACTAACGAGGCAGTAAATAACGAGAGATCTGGCACATCACACCGAGTACCCATAGCTACCACGGCCTGTCGCCGGGCTACTCCCATGCGAATTTCCTGCAATACCCGATTGAACTCATCGACAAGCGCGCCTTTCATTTTCTCCGAAAGTTTGGCCAGCGCTCCATCAAAGCCCAAACCGGCCTCGACACTGACGGTTAGGAGATCAAGCACATCTGGCAGATCTTTTTGAATGCTGCGTTTGCGAGCAGCGATTTTTTTGTTTAGCAGCAAAAAGGGCAGGAGTTGACTCACCAAAAAGGCCAGCAGCATAAAGCCGATTATCTTACTTATGGCAGTGCCGGACAGTATTCCTATCGCACCGGCAATAACTGGCAGAGCCACCGCCAAAAAACTCATTACCAGAACAAACTCGTCACTGGTCAGTTTGCCAAACCCGCCTGCCATGATTAGCTTTTGTTCAAATGTCGCCCGCACTGCCCGGGGAGTAAGCTTGGTCAGTACGGTTGCAATATCTCCTTTTAGCGGTGCCAATATCCGTTGCCTAAATGGTTTTGCTAGTTCATCTTCAATGTCCGTTCGTCCTATTGCCAGGCTGTCTAGCGCCTTAAGGCGCATCTCAACAGGCCCGGTGGTAGGCAAAACAGCATGGAGTATCAGGTAAAGCAGTACAAAGGCCGTTAGAAAAGTTAAAGCTATGATGGCAATAAGCATATGGTGTTCCCCTTTCTACACCGGACAACAGCTTGTCGACCGCTGATGTGAACATAAATAGCAATAAACTTGATAATGCCCCCTGATTACTTGGGCCAAAAGGTCTCATTCGGCAACTCAATACCATTAGCTATCATCTTTTCCAGAAATTTGGGCCTGATACCTGTGGGCTTGAAATGACCGGTAATTTTTCCAGAGCTATCCCGCCCTGTCTGTTCAAATATAAAGATATCCTGCAGCGTAATAACATCGCCCTCCATACCTTGCACCTCAGTCAGATGGGTAATCCGGCGGCTGCCGTCCTGTAAGCGGGACTGCTGGAGAATGAGGTCTACTGCTGACGCAATCTGTTCTCTTATCGCTCTAACCGGCAGATCCATACCAGCCATAAGCACCATGGTTTCCAGGCGGCTAAGCATATCACGCGGCGAGTTGGCATGACCGGTAGTTAACGATCCATCATGTCCGGTATTCATCGCTTGCAGCATATCAAGTGCTTCGCCGCTTCTGACTTCACCAACAACAATTCGGTCAGGCCGCATCCTCAGACTATTGCGAACAAGGTCGCGCATAGCAATAGCGCCTTTTCCTTCAATGTTGGCAGGTCGCGTTTCCAAGGTAACAACGTGTTCCTGTCTGAGCTGCAATTCAGCCGCATCCTCAATGGTAACAATGCGTTCATCCTGGGGAATAAAGGCCGACAGGATGTTAAGGGTGGTTGTTTTACCAGAGCCGGTACCGCCTGATACCACAATGTTTAGTTTACCCTCTACACAGGCCTGCAAGAAATCAGCCATTTCCTGAGTAAGTGTCCCGAAGTTGATCAGGTCATTAACCATCAGCGGGTTTTTGGCAAACTTCCGGATGGTAAGACAGGGACCTTTTAAAGCCAGCGGCGGAATAATGGCATTTACCCGGGAGCCGTCCGGCAGACGGGCATCTACCATAGGTGAGCTTTCATCAATACGCCGACCTAAAGGCGCAACAATTTTCTCGATAATATGCAAGACATGAGCTTCATCCCGAAATCGCACATCAGTCAAAACCAGCTTGCCTTTGCGTTCGACATATACTTGCCTGGCACTATTGACCATTACCTCAGAAATGGAATCATCTTTTAATAGTGGGTCTATCGGACCATAGCCTAATACCTCATCCACAATTTCAGCAATAATCCGCCCCCGGTCACTCCGCGGCACAGGCACAGTTTCTTCATCCATCGCAGCATTGGCAATGCGGGATACCACCTCGCTCAGTGCATTAATATCAATATCTTTATTGATAATCGCCTGGCTTTCTTCCTGACTCATTTCCTCAATTATTTTTTTGTGTATTTTTACCTTAAGGTTTTGATAGGGATCATTTTTTATTAGCGGAACCGCTTTAGGGGTTTCAGTCCCATTCCCGGTTTGCTTGGGTTTTTGGGCAGCTTCTAGGCGTTTTAACAGCGACATGGTTTCCCTCCATGCAATAAAGCCGTCTGGCTGAATATTTATTGTACAACAGACTCATAGGGTACAAGCGAGGCGCTATATACGCCGAAATCAGGGGCAGTGCCAGAAGTATCGCCTGCTATAACCAGATGCATAAACTTACCGCTGACATTATTAAGGGTACCTGATCCACTTACTCCTTCTAGGAAGAAACCGGCAAAACCGACAATTTTTACATCATGCCTGCCGGTATCATTTGTTATAGACTCAATAAGCGGCACTATGATAATCCGAGGCGACCCCGGCTCTACCGTGTCATAGGTTGCAGCATGATCAGCATTAATGCGGTAATTTACGCCTTCTAGGGTGCCACCCGACATATTGCCTGTTTCGGTTGATACCCACTGCCCGACAGAGAGTTTGGACTCATAACCATACTTGATATTGTCGGTGTAGTTGCGCGACCCGTTACCACCCAAAGCCAACGCGTCGTAGTTGCCACTGTAACCGTCGCCAGCTCCCACTTTAAGGTCATAGGTTTGTCCGTAAATAAAATCTTGTTTAACAACACCAAACGGTACTACGCCCACGACACCACTGATGGGCTTCAACACAGCAGCCGCCGCTGCCCGCACCTCCGCCTTACTCACACCTAGTATTTTAGCAAAGGTAAGTTCCACTGTTCGCAAAGCGGTAACAGCCACTATTTTATTGGAAGGAACAGATATTTCCACATTGTCACTAACGCGGCCGTTTAACGTGGCATAAGAGCGGCCGCTGGCTTCGGCCTGGGCAGTATTATCAGGCAAATCCTGCACGCCTGCGAGCGCTGCCGCATCTACCATATTCACAAGTTCTGTGCGGTTAACATAGAGAAAGCCAACGTCAATCACAAGAGCTGCAAATCCTAGGAGAATAGCAAGCGCTGCAACCGTTATAATTGTTACAGAACCTCGTTGGTTGCCGATTAGCTCCTTCATGGCTGTTCCACCCGCATGACTGACCGCCCGGTAAGCATTGGCGGCTCGGCACCATAAACATTGTCAATTATATCTTTAATCATGGGTGTTGTTACTTCAATCGGTTTACTAACCGTTACAGTCACGGGCTTGCCTTGTTCACGGATACCGCCCGAGTAGGCAATGCTCACAGTCAAGCCATTATTACTGATACTAGCGACCGCATCAGCAACTGCATTTTGCGCTGCCATATCATCACTTACAGCCGCAGCTCGCGCGCCTTCACGCGCAGCGGCTGTCACCACAATATACTGATTAAAAACCAGGCCAAATTCAACGATAGCAAATAACACTAGCACAATAATCGGTAAAACCAACGCTGTTTCAACAATGGCCTGACCGCGATTATTAGTAAGGTAACGTTTGGTATACATCCGGGTTCACCCCCTTAAAAACAATCCCCCTGCGCTCTATAGCCAGGAGGATAATAAAGAAGCCTCACATTCCGGTGGGTTTTCTTCCCTATACATATTCTCTATTGCTTTAGCTACAACTTGCTCTATTACCCCAGGGCTGTTACAACTTCACCAAGTTTGTTAATAATAGCCGTACCTACACCGGTAAAGGCACCCATTGCAAATATGGCGACAAGAGCCAAAATTAATCCATACTCTACCATGCCTTGACCTTTTTCATTGAGATAGCGTGCTTTGAAAACTTCCCAGTATAATTTCAACATTGGCCATACCTCCTACATTTTGTGCTTATTATTAGTTCATCTCGTCTGGTTCTGTTTTTATTATACCAGCAGGAAGGTCGGCTAACATCGTCCGCGAGTCTCAATTTCAGTAGGCATCAAGGCTTATTCTAGCTAGGTTTCCGGTGGGTGCTAAGTCCCAAAATTGTACAAGGATGTTAGTCCTAAGACAGTCCGCTGCTCCTATTACTTAAGCGGTACCGTAACAAAAATCCGCGTCCCTTTACCAGGCTCTGATTTAATCGTAAGTTCGCCTCCTAACAGATTAATCCGCTCACGCATACCCATTAAACCAAAACTTTCATTACCGCCCGCACTTTCGGTGTCAAACCCTTGCCCATCATCCTCGACAACCGCCGAAACTACACTTGGGCGAAAATCAATGCGAACCCACACATTATTGGCTTTAGCGTGTTTTTCGACATTGTTTAGCGCCTCTTGGATAATCCGAAATAATCCGATTTCAAAATGCGTGTCTAGCCGCTTTTCTTCCCCCAATATCTTAACCTCAGAGAAAATGCGACAACGGTCTTTCATGGTTTCCAATACTCGCCTAACCGTAGGAACTAGTCCCAAATCATCAAGCGTCATAGGTCTTAAGTCAAAAATAATGTCCCTAGTCTCACGCAGAGCCACACGCACCTGCTCCCGGAGATCCTTAAGTTCATGTTTAGCCCGTTCAATATCTACATCTACCAACCGTTCACATACTTCAGCCCTAAAGACAATATTGGCCATGGCTTGCGCCGGGCCATCATGAATTTCCCGGGCAACCCGCCGTCGTTCTTCTTCCTGGGCACGAATAATTTTGGCTCCAAAAACCTGACTGGCCTGGAGCGTTTCAATCTGAGTCACAACTGTCCCCATCTGATTACCCAAATAGCCAAGTAC
>JAEZVB010000083.1 GCA_023443285.1 Bacillota bacterium | reverse complement strand
GTATAGTGAACGCCTGTACACTACCATGTTGTTGGTAGCGCCCACCCAACACCCGATTGTAGCGCAAGTGCAAGCAGCCCTTTCGTGGCAGCAGCTTATCATTCCTCTGTTTCTGGCTGGTGCTCTTGCGCCTGTTACCGAAGAGATACTGTACCGGATGTTCACTTTTTTGCCACTCAAAGACAAGTGGGGACTATGGGGCGGGGCACTTGTCAGTGCCGCTATTTTTGCTTTGTTTCATTTCAATGCTTATTGGCTTGTCGAAATGATTATTGTGGGGATAGGCCTGGCCTTGTTGTATGTTTGGACAGGTTCGCTGCTAGCCTCAATTACGGCTCATTCTTTTATTAATACAAGCAAAATAATGATGATGTATTGGGGTATACCACTCATATAGCAGGATTTTCTTAATAGATGGTAGAAAGCTTTTTATGTGGAAAAATCTACATAAGATGAAAAAGGGAGGACTTCCTTTCATGACAATAAGTCAGGAATTGCCAGTCGAAAAACTCCGTTTTACTTGTGATGAATCTGTATTGAATTTTACTACAACTGAAACCGTGCCACAGCTGGAAGTCATGATTGGCCAAGAACGGGCAGTCAAGGCTGTGGAATTTGGCCTATTTACCAAAAATCCCGGTTATAATATCTTCATGTCCGGTTTGGTAGGCACTGGAAAAATTACCTACGCGGAAGCGGCCGTAAAGAAAGTAGCCAGTAAACAAGAACCCCCTTATGACTGGTGCTATGTGAATAATTTAGAGACCCCCGGACAGCCTATCGCCTTAGCGCTGCCGGCCGGGATGGGCTATATTTTCAAGCAGGATATGCAAGAATTGATTGATGATTTAAAAAACGATATTCCCAAAGTATTTAGCAGTGAAGACTACGAACAGGCCAAATCCGGACTGGTAAAACAGTATCAGCAGCAGCGCTCTGTTATGGTGGAGGAATTCACCGAGTATGCAGAATCCCAGGGTATCTCGCCGCAATGGAGTTCTACCGGGTTTGTGGGGCTACCTATGCTGGAAGGAAAAACGTTAGCTCCTGAGGATTTTCAACAATTAGCCAAAGAACAGCGTGATGCTATCGAAAAAAACCTGTTTGCTGTGCATGAAAAAGGGATGGAAGTCGTTCGGCGCATTCAGATGCTGGAGCGGGCAACCCGTGAAGAATTAAAACAACTAGATGTTAAAATTGGCTTATTTGCTGCCGGACACTTGATAGATGAGCTTAAGGAGAAGTATGACGGACATAAAACCGTTGTTGATTATCTGGAAGCCATCAAGCAGGATGTATCCAAAAACATTAATGAGTTTAAACCCCAGCAGGAAGAGGATAATAACCCATTAGCTTTATTAAAACGTCCTGCGCCTGATGCCAAAGAAAAGTACAATGTCAATCTCTTGGTAGACCACCGGGAAACCCAAGGGGCGCCTGTTATTGTGGAAATCAACCCGACCTACTACAACTTGGTGGGGCGGTCTGAATACGAAAATCGTATGGGTGTTGTCAGCACCGACTATACCATGATTAAGCCGGGTGCTTTGCATAAGGCGAACGGCGGTTATTTGATCCTCAACGCCCGTGATGTACTGACAAATGTGGGTGCATGGGAAGCGCTTAAACGGGTGCTGAAAACTAAAAAGCTACAGATTGAGAACTTGGGTGAACAATATGGTGTATTGGCTATGGCTTCCCTGAAACCGGAACCTATTCCTATACATGTGAAGGTAGTGCTTATTGGCAATCCCCAAATTTACCAGCTATTATATAACTATGATGAAGATTTTAGAAAACTATTCAAAGCCCATGCCGATTTTGATGTGGTTATGGAAAACAATGCCGGCAATATTCAAAAGCTGGCCGGGTTTATCAGTTCCACCGTTAACCGGGAAGAACTCAAGCATTTTGATAAGTCGGCCGTCGCCCGGGTGGTAGAATACAGCTCACGACTGACTGGCACGCAAACCAAGCTTACCACCCGGTTTAATGATGTAGTGGAGATACTGTGCGAAGCCGATGTCTGGGCTACCATGGATAGCAGCCCGATAGTTACAGCAGAGCATATCAAAAAAGCCATCGAAGAAAAACGCTATCGTGCGAATAAATACGAAGACCGTCTGCAGGAAATGTTTGCCGAAGGACATCTCCTGATTGACACGGAAGGCGAAAAAATTGGCCAGGTCAATGGCTTGGCGGTACTATCTGTCGGCGAGTATATGTTTGGTAAACCCTCGCGCATCACTGCCAATACCTATCTTGGCAAAAGCGGTGTTGTCAACATTGAGCGCGAGACTAAGATCAGCGGCACAAGTCATACCAAAGGCGTGCTCATTCTTAGCGGCTATTTGGGACAAAAGTACGCGCAGAAACTACCGTTGACCTTGACGGCCAGTCTGACCTTTGAACAGCTCTATGACGGCGTTGACGGTGACAGTGCATCAAGCACAGAGCTATATGCCATATTGTCAAGCCTAGCAGATTTGCCTATTAAACAACATATTGCCGTGACCGGCTCGGTTAACCAAAAAGGCGAAGTCCAGCCCATCGGCGGCGCAACCGAAAAAATCGAAGGCTTTTTCTCGGTCTGCAAGCTAAAAGGCTTGACAGGCAATCAAGGCGTTATGATTCCGCACCAAAACGTCAGCAACCTAGCTTTAAATGATGAGGTCATCGAGGCTGTGCGCCAGGGTCAATTTCACATCTATCCGGTGGAAACCATTGACCAGGGTATTGAAATCTTGACAGGAGTACCTGCGGGTGAACAAGGCTCGGATGGCAACTATCCGGCCAACACGGTAAATGATCTTGTCAGCAAAAAACTTAAAGAATATACCGAAACACTGATTAAGCTTGGCAAGTCAGCTGAGGATAAAAAAGAATAAACACAGAGGGCGGACATTTCCGCCCTCTGTTACTGCCTCGCAGCCATTACTATCTATCCCCACGGTCATTGCGAGCATCGCGAAGCAGTCTCGCTTTTACGCTTTGGCGTGGCAATCCCATCCTTCGTAATTGATTTTTAAAAGAAAAGGTGACATACGTGGCAAATAAAACTGTTCCCGTAGAAAAGGGACAAACCTATACAATCGACATAACCGGACTGGGTCACAGCGGCGAAGGCGTAGGCCGTTATCAGGACTTCACCGTATTTATTCCTGGCGCTTTACCTGGTGAAACCGTGGAGGCAGTTATTACTACTGTCAAAAAGACCTATGCTACTGGACGTCTTCGAACTGTCCTAACTCCAGCACCCCACCGAATTTCGCCGGAATGTGCAATCTACAGCCTCTGCGGTGGTTGTCAGCTCCAGCACGTAAGTTACCAGGAACAACTGAACACCAAGCGGCAACAGGTAATTGATGCCATTACCCGCATTGGCAAGCTGCCGGAAGTCGTGGTGCATCCCACGATAGGGGCGGCTAATCCCTGGTATTACCGCAACAAAATGCAGTTTCCGGTAGGACGAAAAAATAACAAAGTGGTAGTGGGCTGTTATGCGCAAGGAAGCCATGATATCATCGATACCGACAATTGCCTTATCCAGCACCAGAGCAATAACGATATTGCCAGGGAGGTTAGGAAGGCAATCCAGGAACTTAGTATTGAACCATATGACGAGCATACCGGACAGGGCGTTATTCGCCATGTCCTAGGGCGGATAGGCACGTCAACAGGCCAAATCATGGTTGTTCTGGTAACAGCTACTGAACGCCTGCCAAAACAACAAGCCCTTGTTGAACGGTTAATCGCCAGCATTCCCGGTCTTGTCAGCATCATCCAGAACATTAACCCCAAAAGCACCAATATCATTATGGGTCACAAAACACGTACCCTATGGGGACAAGATACAATCAGCGACAAATTAGGCGAGTTTACTTTCGCCATATCGGCTCGTTCCTTTTTCCAGGTCAACACCACCCAGGCCGAGGTACTCTATAATCAAGCCGTCAAATATGCCGGACTGACAGGCCGCGAAACCGTTATTGACGCCTACTGCGGTACAGGTACCATTACCCTCTTCCTGGCTCGTCACGCCGCTAAAGTCTACGGCATCGAAATCGTCGAACCCGCCATCCTAGATGCCCGCCAAAACGCCATCACCAATAACGTCACCAACGCTGAATTCATTGTGGGCGATGCCGTTGATATCATGCCGCGCATGTTCAAACAAGGCATCAAACCAGATGTCATTGTCGTCGATCCCCCAAGGGCCGGCTGCGAGCAGAAAGTACTGGAGACTTTCGTAAATATGGAGCCTCAGCGTATTGTCTACGTATCCTGCAATCCGGCATCACTGGCACGGGACTTGGCGATTTTGGATGATTTGGGGTATAAGACGCAGGAGATTCAGCCTGTAGATATGTTTGCGCAGACGTTTCATGTTGAGTCAGTTGCTGTGATAGAGCCGGAATAGCCTTATTTCGCAAGGGTTCGCGGGTTTTGATAAATTTAAAATGTGTGTTTATATGTTAGCATAGACGTTCAAAATGGGGCGAACGTACGTTGGGGGTCGACACCCCTATACTATTACACGAATTTGTGGGATATTTCGTGTAATAGTACTGAAGAAAATAACTGGACAGAGTGCAGTCAAGTTTATTAAGCGTATTATTTAAGAAATCGTGTCACCTCTAACGGTGCAAAATGGTCTCAGCCTTCGTAAAATCAAGGGCTGAGACCATACTTCTGACAGGTTAGCTTTGTAATTAGTTTGCAGTTCCATTAAGTAAAATCTACTAGACGTCAAACTGACGTATACATGTATTGCTCAGAGGAAGCAAGCAACTGCTAAAAGAGTGTAGAGGTTGTTCGCTTCTTTTGCATACTGAGTTGAAGTTACCTCTTAGAGGCGGATTTGACATGGGCTAAAACGGTAAAGTTAATTCCACTCTACATGATTGAAATATGAATATGCCTCGTTGAAATAAGGTTCACTTTTCCAAATATTTATATCGCCTATAATATATAGCTGTACTTTTGATCTGGTAACAGCAACATTAAGAATATTGGGCCTAGCGCTAACCCAGCTTACAGCCCCAATGCTTTTGCCATCGGAGCCTACCCCCAAACATAATATGACGATATCCGCTTGTTTTCCTTGAAATGTATGTATTGTACCTATGGAGGTGTTAATCCATTTGCGCAGTTCATTCTTTGAGATATCCGGCCTGCTTTGGGCTAATAAATCCGGCAGTAGTTTTCGAAAGTGATTAATCAGGCCTGCTTTAACGCTCCTAAATGGAGTAATCAAAAATAGAGATGGTACTTTTGTAGACTGTTTTTCGGGCTGACCAAGCGCTTTGAAGTTATTAAGCACAATCTCGATTATTGCTTCTGCTTGCTTGGGTACAAAGTGCCCACTTTGACTGTTTCCTGACACATGAATCCATTGGCAAACAGCATCTGGATGATCCTTTGTGGCATACACCATTTTTTCGTTGTAGGCAATTTTGTTAGAAATGTGAAAAACCTGTCGTTGACATCGGTTATGTACCACTAGTGGTGCACCGATCCACAAGTCATTTTTTTGCTCTAATGTTCGATATCCACCAAAAGTATTTGCAAGATCTGCAAGGCTTTGTACACTCGTATATTTATTTCTAACCAGCAGACTTTGTTGGTAATAATCGGCTAATACCTGAATCACATCGTCATGCAGAGTAACGACAGGTTCAATCTGTAGCGGATCGCCTACAGCAATTACTCGCTTTGCCCGCCATATAGCTCCGGCGGCCGACTGGGGCATGGCTTGTCCGGCTTCGTCCACAAAAAGATAGGCAATTTCATTTTGTGGAATATCTCTTAGAAAATTGCTGACTGACGCGAAGGTAGTTGATACGACAGGAACAATCAAAAATAAACTCTGGAGTAAAATTGGTGCTGCAACTGGTAGCTGTCCTTTGGGTATTTTCCCTCGCATCATTTTCCCGAAAGCATCAATATTTTCTCTCAAATATTTTGAATTGCATATAAAAGCCTTGTGAAGTTGAAGTGCTTCCAAAAAGAGAGATTCTCTCAATATGTTTAATGCGGAATATCCCCATGGAGATGACTTGCTTACATCATCGGTGCGGCTGGTAAAATACTTGTCTATACGACATGGGGCTTCTATTTGGATACGGAAATCTTCCAACTCGGCCTCAAGTTGTTCAATGTTCTGGATGATTGCGTTCTTTTCTTCCTGTAAATTCATCTTTTGTTCTATCAAAGGCTTAATCTGTTGTTCGGTAGAGGCAAGTTTTTCACGCGTATTTACTAGGTCAATGCTATTTTGCTCTAATGAATTAACTATTTCATTATATTTTTGAACCAGCCGATGTTTAGGCCAAACTAACTTTTTTAGCCAGAGTAATCGGTCAATTCTTATTAAATCTTCTTTTTGTAGTATCAGAAGTTCTATGCGTTGTGTATAATCAAAGATTGCATTTTTATGGTTGTTTCTCTGCTCCTCAATTTTTTGAATTTGAGACTCCACAATTTTCAGGGAAGCAGTTAAGGCAACCAGTGTATCTCTGATTTCCAACAATACACACGTCTTGTTATGTATCTTATCGATACGCACGAACTCATCTTTTACCGCTTCAAGCATCTGGGAAAAAGACTGTTTTGCTTTATCCCATTTTTCGGGCGATATAGTTTTAAGTTTCTCTCGCAATTCTTTATTAAAGTTATATTTCTCATCCTCTATGGAAATCGGCCAAAAGTTTTCAATAAAAGCAGTTCGTTTACGTTTATTGCCAAGCGAAGCAGCGTTGAGAGCCCACGTTGCTCCTTTTCCGAGCATCATGTCAGAGACTTCAGAAAAATAATAATAGTCATCACTTCGGTATTTTTCTGGAAGTTCTTCGATGGAAGGAAGCTCATTAGTAATATTTTCAACAGCGCCATTATTATTGGACGCTATTAATATTCCGTGGTTCTTAATCTCTGGAATAATGTCCCTTACGCAGTTGGTATAACCTTTATAAGAAATTGTACATACTTCTTTGCTAAAGGCACTATCGGGCATGTTGAGTTTAACCATTTCTATGGCGCGATCTACAATAATTGCTGCAATGATATCTTTGAGCATTGTAGTTTTGCCTGTTCCCGGAGGACCATTGACTGAAAATAGAGCCTGCTGATATTTAGAATCCTTGCACATAAAGGCGTTGACATCTACCTGCTGCATGAGGCGCATTCCGTAATTACTGGGCCAACGACCTAGCGGTAGATAGGTGGGGGACAATATGTCGAGTAAAACCTTAGTATCAGTTTCAACATTTATTTTCGGATCTGCATGGTGTGTCATATATTGCTCAAAGGCTTGTCCATAATCTGAGTGCTCTCTCTGCAGGCTCTGAATGACCCGCTCAAGATCTCTGATATAGAAACTATTGAGCAGGTCATTCTGTTTGATCAACTCATCAGTGTTTTCATTTTCCGTTTTCGTGTATTCTAATAAATCGTCAACGGTATTGTCTTCGGTATCACCATAGGGTGATTCAGGGTGTTTTGCCTTCGACTTATCAGCGTCTTCCAAAATCATATCAATACGTAACCAGCCATCAGAAAAAGCAATGTCCCAGTTTATTTGAGACGCAAAGTAACTCCGGGTGGCTTCTAAAAATGCATAAGTACACGGCTCTTTGTTATCACTGAGATACTGAAACAGCTTAAGCTCAAACGATTTGAAATCGCTATCCCACTGGTCAATGATAATTCCGCCATCCCTTACTCTGTGAATAGCCCAAGGAAAAGAGGATATACGAAAACTCTCCGGTTCAAAAAAGCCACTAGGCGATAAAGTGAACATGCAAAAACAACTCTCGTCGTCTCCTGAATCTCGAAAATTCATCGACGTTTTCATACCTTTTTCCAAAGCGCATAGTGCACTGTCTACTCGAAATATGCCGAGATAAACAGCATAGCGTCGAACCGCCTTGGTAGCATGTATCGCAGGAATTTGAAAATTGGGGAATTCGATTTCGCTATTGATGGAATAAGTTCTTATGAAAGGACTGCCTTGCTCGTTTAAAATATAAGGATAAAAATGCTCCAGCTTATGCCAATATTGTAGTGTCTTTAAGTCCATCACGTCACCCTTTGATACGTTAATGATGTCGTTGATTCTACTCAAATTTTAGTAGATATCTAATGACAGTTTTTTATTGCAAAGCTTTACTTCTGATACATTCCAATTGAGTATATAAGAATGATAATGACATTTCTATAAGTATAGCATATATTAAATATTTTTTTACAATAAATGGCTTGATTGCAAGATTAGTAATCAAGTAGTAGGCTATTTTTCTTAGTCGATATAGTAAATCCTTATGAAATCCAATGAAGCTTATTTGCGCATAAGTGTACTAATTTCTTTCGTAAAGTAGTTAGTGTGAATTTGTTAATTATTTTACTTCTAAGAAAAGCTTATAACAGGAAAATCCTTACATCGTCTCGAAAATACACAAAAAAGCAACATAAATGTTAATAAATCGGGAGGACATACTATGCCAGTTCCTTTAGGCGATAAATTTGCTATATCTTCGCGTTCTTTATATGTTTAGATGAAAGTAACGAAATTTTTGAAGAGCAGGGAGAACAAGCAACACTTTTTTAACGACAGCTTTAGTGACAGCTAGGAATACTCCTGCGCATAAAAGAGCCATAAAAACGCTGAAGTATGGATAATTGGTGTTGGCAAAGCTTTTTTCTTAGGTCGACTAGATAAGGCGGCAATTGTGGATAACTTTGATCTACACACTTTTTTAATGGCCGCCAACATACTTATTGTGTTAATGCATCCAAAGTGGTACAGACCTACATATTCCTAGTGGTGAAAAAATGAGAAATAAGTTTAATTCATAATGCCTTATGTTTGGTGTAAGTGGCGTTTAATTTTAAATGCAATCCTTGGGGGCGATAGCATGCAAATAATAGGAGTATTGATCATAATTGGGTTAATAATAAAATTCGGTCCAATTTTACTGGGATTGGCTATAATTGGAGTAGTAATTTGGGGATTAGTAAAAATTTTTTCTTCTAGAGTTAAGAAATTAGATTCTCCGGACACACCTAATTATAACTCAGTCAATATGAGAAAATATTCTTCTCAGTCAAATTCTTACAGCGAAATAACCACTCGAACTGATAGTGATGTTTTTTGGGTTGGGCAGGGAAGAATGGTAAATGTCGCAGATTATACGATACCTGGTGGAATGATATATGTAGGTACTGGTTTAGCAGCACCTACCAGGTATGGTGTAGATTGCGCCCTTATAGATCCTCAACTACCGGTAAGTAACTATAATTGTGATTACCGCGCCCGCAGGATGGATTATTGGCCCTCATATTCAGAAATTTCTCCGGAGGCTAGGGGGGCATATTTGAAATGGCTTTCCATGGGGAAAAATGATCCCGAGGCAGATATAGGCTATGTGTTTTTATATTTTTATGGATTAGAACGAAGATTGCTACATGATGCTGAACATAGCCCGACTGCAAAGAACGAGGTTTCAATAATTCGGACTGAAATAGAGAGATTACTTAGTATTTATGGCGAAAACAGATCGTTTAATACATACGCAAATTCTTTACTAGTTTATGTAAAGAACGATGACTACCTTACATCTATTATTTATAATCAAAAGGCACCTGCTGCAACCTATCATTCTGGCCCTTCTTTAGATTTAAAAATAGGACTGGGACAGATTGCAAGGGATGGAGTTGTCCTCCCGCATGACTGGGCGTTGTCTTGGTATTTATCAACACCTAATCCACCGATGTTTGTAAGAACTGCGGCTCAGCGTTGCAAAGATGAGTTTCAGATGATGTTTGCCGAAGAATATGGAAGAGTATTTGGTGCTGGCCTAAAATTGACACACAACAAGACAAAATTAGCTTTTAATCATCAACCAGCAAGCAAATCGCTGCTAGGTTCAAGAGCATACGCTAAAACGTTGGATTTGCCTGACGTTACTGTTTTAACAAGCCCTATCAAGAAACTTGCACCTTTGGTGCAAACCTGCCACGATAGACTAGACAGTTACAGCCGTTATCTCGGAAGAAACCCCGAGAAGGCAGGTACTCTTGATGCTTTGCTGGAGTTACCAACCTCCCTTTGGCCGAACACTGTCAAGCAAGAAATAAACGAAATAAAATTGGATGTATCCAAGAGTTCACGGCCGATAGAGATAAAGCTATCATCACTTTTAGCTCACTTTCCTGAATGGAAAGATAGGTCCAAAAGGCGCATGGGGTTGTTTCTGGATGCGCTTAGCAATCACTATAGTTTAGGACTCGAACCGGATTGTAGATTAGGAGGGGTACTACCAGAAGCAGATTCCAACGTGGTTATCTTTGATCTCGGAAAGGATTCTCAAAGCACTGTTCTCGACTCACATTATGCCGCTGCGTCTTTGGCTATGTATTTATCTGCATTAGTTTCACAAGTAGATGGAAAAGTTTCAGAAGAAGAGATGGTTATGCTGTTAAATCAGGCCGAAAAGTGGATGTATCTTAAGCCAGCAGAACAGCAGCGCCTCAAGGCGCATGTATTATGGTTGAGCACACAAAACTTAAATATGTCTGGTGTGAAAAAACGTATTGAAAGCTTAGATGCAGCTCAGAAAGAAATGGTTGGGGACCTGATTATTCAAGTTTCTCAGGTAGATGGAACCGTTCCAGTTGAGGAAATGAAACTCATAGAACGTATCTTTAAGCTATTGGGAATTGAGTCAGCTAATTTGTATAGTAAAATGCACCAGGCTGCTATTGAGCCGATCACAGTGGTGCCGTCATCTTCTGCAGGAGGAGGATTTGCATTACCTGCTCCGCCAGAAAAAGCAGCAACTTCACCAACTGGAACAGTCAAACTTGATATGGGTAAGGTTGCAGCTTTACAAGCAGATTCCGAGAAAGTTACTTCAATCCTTAGTACAATCTTTAGCGAAGAAGGAGCCTCCCCAAATGCCGTACCTTCAGAGCAACTTTCAAATGATGAATCTCAGCAAAAGGAATTGGCAGTAGAATGTTTGTGGGGATTGCCACCGGCTTTATCCGAATTAGTACAAACACTTCTTATGAAACAGACATGGGACAGAAGTGAGTTAGAGGAAATTGCAGAGGATAGAGGTCTTATGATAGAAGGTGTACTAGAACAAATCAATGAAGCTGCCTATGACAAGTTTGACCAGCCTTTTACCGAAGGCGAGGACATAATTGAGATAAACCAAGAGATTGTGAAGGTGATTAAATAGTGAGTACGATACGTCCCAAAGAACGTGATGCGGTCCTACAGTCCCTTCGAGCCGGTGTAGTGCCTCGCACTGGTCAGCATCTTATCCAGGTTGGTCGAGTACGCGAAATTGAAGCCTTGCTAAAAGATATAGAACGTGTAGCTGATGGCGGCACTATGTTCCGCTTGGTTATTGGTGAATATGGCTCGGGAAAAACATTCTTTCTTAATCTTGTTAGATCAGTTTCTCTTGAAAAGAAACTTGTCACCGTACATGCTGACTTAAATCCGGATAGAAGGCTACATGCTACTGGTGGACAAGCACGATCATTATTTGCTGAATTGATGAAAAACCTCTCAACGCGAACAAAGCCAGATGGCGGTGCTTTGGCGGGAATAATCGAGCGGTTTGTATCTAATGCCCGTATGGAAGCGACTACAAAAGGCGTAAGTCCCGAGCAAATAATTCATGAAAACCTGGCTCATCTGTCAGAGATGGTAAACGGTTATGATTTTGCAACAGTAGTAGCAGCTTATTGGAAAGGGTTTGAAAGTGGCCAAGAACAGCTAAAAGCCGATGCAATTCGATGGTTGCGTGGTGAATTCACAACAAAAACCGATGCAAGAATAGCTCTTGGTGTTAGAACTATTATTGATGACGCATCTTTCTATGATCAGTTAAAACTACTGAGTAAATTTGTCAAACTTGCCGGATATGCAGGAGTTTTAGTATGCTTAGACGAGATGGTAAACCTCTACAAACTTGCGAATACTCAGGCCCGTAATGCTAATTATGAACAGATACTTCGCATCCTAAATGATTCATTACAGGGAAACGCCGATGGATTAGGGTTCATATTTGGAGGAACTCCTGAGTTTCTAATGGATGTTCGTAGAGGTTTATACAGCTACGCAGCCTTACAGTCCCGGTTAGCTGAAAACGCTTTTGCGAAAAACGGTTTTGTAGACTTTAACCATCCTGTACTTAGACTCTCAAGTCTAAGCCAGGAAGAATTCTTAGTTTTACTCAACAAACTTCGAAATGTTTTTGCTTTTGGTGATCCCAGCAGATACTTGATGCCGGATGAAGGACTAATTGCTTTTATGGAGCATTGCAATAAACGTATTGGGGACTGTTACTTTAGAACTCCGCGTACAACAATTACAGCATTTGTTAATCTGTTATCAGTTCTTGAGCAAAACGTGGATGCAGATTGGCAAAACCTGATTGGATATGTAGAAGTAGAAAAAGATATGGGATTCCAGAATGAGGTATTCTCCAATACCCAAATACCTACTGAACCTGCAGTTCATAAAGCCATGGGAGCTGATGTAGATGAATTTGCCAGCTTCAAACTCTAGCCAAGCATCTGCGGCTTTTAGTCTTCTTGATCCAAGAATTCAGCATTGGATTTGGGAATTAGGATGGACGGAGCTTAGAGATGTACAAGAATATGCAATACCGGCAATCCTACAAGAGCAAGATGTAATAATTGCAGCCGCTACAGCTTCTGGGAAAACTGAGGCGGCCTTTTTTCCGGTATTAACTCGTTTGCTTGGAATGCAAAATGCACAAGCAACAGTGCTCTATATTAGCCCTTTGAAAGCACTCATTAATGACCAATGGGACAGACTTGAACTGTTATGTGAGAAGCTAGAAATAATGGTTACTCCATGGCATGGTGATATATCTGCCTCTAAAAAGAAACGGTTTTTGAGTAATCCAGGCGGATGTGTGCTTATTACTCCCGAATCACTAGAAGCGTTGCTTATGAACTACGGGCACCAGATTAATAGCCTTTTTTCAGGGGTGATATACTGCGTTATCGATGAGATTCACGCCTTCATGGGAACTGAAAGGGGCAAGCAGTTACAAAATTTATTACACCGATTGGAAGTAGCCGTAAATAAAAAAATTCCGCGTATCGGTCTCTCAGCCACTCTTGGCGACATGAAATTGGCTGCCGATTATCTACGACAAGAAGGCGCGGAAGGTGTACAAATCATTTGTAGCGGAAGTGGCGGTCAGGAATTGAAGGTCGCATTGTATGGTTATAAGATTGAGAAACATATTGATGACTTTACTACAGGAGAAGGAATTGTAGCTACTAATGTTCAGTATGAGGAGCATATCCTAGCATCACATGAGTGGGTGGCCCAAAAAATTTTCCCTGCATTACGCGGAAATAATCATCTAGTATTCCCTAACTCACGCGCTAGTGTTGAAATACTCTCAGATAAACTTAGAAAGATGTGTGAGGAGGCGGGACTTCCAAATGAGTTTTGGCCTCATCATGGTAGTTTATCAAAAGAAATTAGGGAAGAGACCGAAAGGGCGCTAAAGAAGAAAGAAAACCCAGCTACAGCGATATGTACCAACACTTTGGAATTGGGCATAGACATTGGCTCAGTTAAAAGCGTGGCTCAAGTTGGTCCGCCTCCATCTGTTGCAAGTCTTCGGCAGCGCATTGGTAGATCAGGTAGAAAAAAGGAAGAACCGGCAATTCTAAGAGCCTTTAGCATCGAAAATGCTATCGACCAGCATTCAAGAATATCTGATATGCTGCATGAACAACTGGTGCAAAGCATTGCCATGATTCAGCTTCTTACAAAAGGATGGTGTGAACCAATACATGCAAAAGGTTTGCACTTATCTACTCTAGTACAGCAACTACTATCAAGCATCGTACAATACGGAGGGTTGACTGCAGGGCGATCCTGGCAGCTACTTTGTGAAACTGGGCCGTTCGCGGGGCTAACCAAAACCGAATTTATTACTTTATTACGCGGACTTGGGGAACAGCAGGTAATTATCCAAGATCATACAGGCCTATTATTATTGGGATCTCTAGGTGAAAAATTGGTCAACCATTATTCTTTCTACGCAGCTTTCAAAAGTGACGAAGAATATAGGATAGTGTACCAAGGTAAGTCTTTGGGGTCTCTGCCAATTAGTCGGGCTGTTACACTAGATAGTTACTTGATATTCGCGGGAAAGCGTTGGCGCGTTGAAGCAGTCGAGGAAAAACAAAAGGTTATTATCGTGCTGCCGGATAAAGGTGGTAAAGCACCGTTATTCTTTGGTGGTGGATCGCGACTGCACGATAAGGTTCGTGAAGAGATGAAAGAAGTCCTTAGATCGCAAGGTCCGATTTCCTTTCTGGATAAAATGGCAGTCGACTTGCTTAAAGAGGCTCGTTTCCATTATCAGCAATTAGGAATTGATTATAGTCCTATACTACAGATGGGTAAAGAAGTATTGTTATTCCCATGGAAAGGTGATAACGTACAGGACACTTTAACGCTCCTATTTAAAGAGCGAGGACTTCGTGCTACTAATGAAGGGGTATATATTTCTGTTGAAGCTGATTCAGTTAATATAATTCATGATTTATTACTCGACTTTTCGCAAGGGGCATTGCCTGAGGAGGATAAGTTAGCGCAGTTAGTTGAGAATAAGCAACAAGAAAAGTGGGATTGGTTACTACCGGAACATTTACTAGGTAAAAATTATGCGTCAATGTATTTGGAGATAGATAAAACTATAGATGTGGCGGCGGAAATATTATCATTTAGTAACGTTTCTTCCACTCTTTAATCTTTTTAGTGTGATAAGAGACAGGCTTAATGATCTAGATAATATTCTGGGATTCGAGTTAGGGGCAATCTCGGGGTTAGGCATGACTTTTGACTTATTTGCGCATTGATAAGTCACTCTTGGTCGAGGAAGAACCGCAGTGCTGGCAAACCTGGAATAAAGAGGCGTCCTTTCCGGCTCAGGTCAAAAGCAATGCATATTGATTTTGCTCAGCAATAATTCGGCAAAAATAAAACACCGCAAAGTAATAGCCAGTTAATATGGCTACTATTTTGCGGTGCTCACATTTTTTAAAGAATATAGATTATATTCTTCAAGACCTAAACGACACCCTCTGCAAGTTTGCAGAGGGAATTTTTTTAGACATATTAAGAACTAACCTCACCAAAAATTTCATACCAAAGGTTGCATAGCAATGCAGTTTTTGTAAAAGTATCAAACTAAAAACATTAGAGATATAAGATAAAATAGGCAATAATGGTGAATGGTGTCTGGTTTCCAGAGATTTCGCATTTAAAATAGTCGGCGATAAAGGTAATAGCTGCCTTTGGCACGCTTCTTGCTTTTATAGTTGGCGTAGGAAGATATTAAATATTTAAGGGGGAGCGGTAGATATCTTTATCTAAGAATTTTCTTTAAATAAATACAATGAGGTACTCCGGTCAATAGATAAAATAATAGGAGGAATTTACATGAGCCGTATAGGGACACAAAACAAAGCCAATAATCAGGAAGTGAATTTATCTACACTAAAACTAACTGATGTAATTAATATCGATTTTCTGCAAAAATTTCAGGATGATTTCGCAAAGGGAGTCGGTGTAGCTAGCGTAACCGTCGATCCTGAAGGGAAACCCATTACGAATCCAAGCTCTTATACTCGATTCTGTATGGATTTTACCCATTCAACTGAATGTGGGGACAAACGGTGTGCTGAATCTCATCGTAAAGGCGGGGAAGAGGCTGTACGAAATGGTAAACCCGTTGTATATGAATGCCATGCAGGATTGATTGACTTTGCAGCGCCGATTATGGTCGAAGGTAAATTACTTGGAACAATATTAGGTGGACAAGTTCTTACATCTAGCCCTGATGAAAATAAATATAGAAGAATTGCTAGTGAGATAGGCGTTGATGGCGACGGATATGTCGAAGCTACTAAAGAAGTCCGAATTTTATCGAGAGAAAGTATTGAAGCAGCAGCCAACGTTCTTTTCACGGTTGCTAATAATATGTCTAAGAATGCTTATCAGCATCTAAAACTAAAATCGGTAGCTATGGTATTGGACGACAGTTTACACCAGATTTCGGCCACCATGGAGGAATTAGCTGCTTCTGCAGGTAGTGTAAGTGATAATCAGGCCAATTTAAATACGGAAATAGGCAAAGTAAGCTCCGTTACTGGTGAAATAAACGGTGTTATGGATCTAATCAAAGAGATTGCTGACGAAACCCGTCTCTTAGGATTGAATGCAGCCATTGAGGCGGCCAGAGCAGGAGAAGCGGGATTAGGGTTCGGAGTTGTAGCTCAAGAAATTAGAAAACTATCGGCTGATTCCAAAGCAACGGTTGGAAAAATTAAAGAGTTTACTACCTTGATAAGAAATTCTGTTGACTGCACGGTTGCTATGGGGAGAGAAACTGCGCTAACGGTTGAACAGCAAGCCGCTGCTATCCAAGAAATAACAGCTATTGTAGAGGAAATTACTAGTATAACCGAGCAACTAACCGCTTTGGCCAATGAAGACTGATCTAACAGGGAAGGAGGAATAAATTTATGGCAATCAGCCAGATAGTCATTTTCGAGATTGATGGTAGCGAATATGGCATTGATGCATCAGCCGTCAATGGTATATTAAGAGCCCAAAAATATAACGTTCAAAAGGTTCCAGGACTTCCTCGCATAATCGAAGGCATGATCAATCTTCGCGGTCATGTAAACTATATCTTTAACTTACGTAATAAATTTGGATTAGAGGAAATGATTGATGACGAAGACAGTAAATTTATCATGTTAAATGTAGGTGGACAAGTTGTTGGTTGTATTGTCGATGAAGTAACAGATATTGTGCACTTTAACGAAGAGGAACTGCAAGCGGCTCCCACTCTAGCTAGCAGTCTAAGTGTAAGTTATATAAAAGGAATTGCCAAAGTGGATGAGCGTATGATTATTATGCTAGATCCTATGCAGCTACTTATAGCAGATGATTCTGCGACAGAAACCCCATTGTTAAAGTTAGCTGACCTTAGCACAATAGCTGGGTAAGTTTCTGACCTCGAGGTTTTTAGGTATCCATAGAGCATAACAATACCCCATAGGGAGCCGTGGAAGGCTAACCCTATGGGGTTTAGTTTATGGATTACTAGGCTTGTTTAATGGAAGTATACTTATTCAATTGATTTTTATCGTCATACATTTTTCTATCTGCAATTCGAAGTAAATCGTCGAAGGTGTTGGCATCGATAGGATAAACTGCAGATCCAATTGAACAAGAAATATCAATTTTTATTTTATATGTTAATTTTTGTAATTCGCGTTTTAAGTGGTGAATATATGCTTTAATTTCTTTGTCATTATTGTTGGGTGCAATAATAATAAACTCGTCTCCACCCCATCTAGCAACGATATTGCCTTTCCTATTTGTAGCTACAAGGAGATGAGACAGCTCTTGCAGGACAAAGTCTCCTTTTTCGTGTCCATACTTATCATTTATAAATTTAAAATTATCGCAATCTAATATACATATACTCATTATTGCGTTTTTTCTATTCATTTTAAGTAAAAGAGAGGAGATGATTTTATCGACGTATCGACGGTTATACAATCCCGTCAAGCTGTCTTTTTCTGAATAAAACTTAGCTATATCATACTGTTTGCCCATCCACCATGCTATGATACAACATACAATGCCCAAAATAGGTGGGTAACTTACTGATAAATTAAAATTATAGTACGTATATACTCTAAGACCTAAAGATAGAATAAACACAAACCCAAATGCTATTACTCTTCCTGTGTACGTCATTTATTACCTCTAATGCCGAAAACATATTAATATTATGACTAAATAAATTCTAGGTAATGCGGCAAAATCCTGCAAGAAATGACATTTAATTACTTTCTGATTTTAATGCGTATTATTAAGTAATAGTACTTTCGAAACTTGATAAGTACATACTCGGTTGTTGGCACCAAAGTGATGTATATTAATTCAGCAACAATTTGGGTCTAGGTTGAAGGGTCACAGAGATGGCGGATAATTCTCAGGCTTTGAAAGGCAATGCAAATAATCAGACTTAAAAGAGATACCCAGCGATATATGATAGGAAACTTTCCGTCAATTTTATGTAAAATCTAGCGCGGTTATGTTCATAATAATAAGATAAACAAAGAACATAACAGAAGAGAGGTAACAATATGATTGAAATTCCACAGGACTCTTTTCGCCTATATTTTCGGGATGTACACGGAGCATTTAAATGGTACAAAATATTCCAAGGAGATATCATTTGTGATGAAAACCTGATCGCTGAATTTCTTGGACATGCAATTGAACATAACCTTATTTGGACAATGGACTATTTTAATGTCTTCTACCAAAACACTACTTCGTACAATTTCAATACTCCATCCGAAGAACAAATTTCGTACGCCATAAATGATGCAACGCAAACCATTAACCGGGAAGTGGGTGAGCCGGGAACTCCATTTCAAGTATTTTTTCGGCCTGTAGGTGAAAATAAGTGGCTTTGGATGCCTGAATATAACTGTATTATTTGTGACCTAAACTATATCACAGAGCTAACTCAATATGGATTAATGAAAGGTTCGCTAAGAAATTTAGACCGATTTGATATCTATTATAAGAACTGCAAAGAGTTGCCTGAAAAAGTAGATATCGATTTATTAATTGATGCAATCAGAAGAGAAGCGGTAAAAGACTAAGCTTTTGCTCGCTTCTCTTTTTCAGTTTTTTCCCAGGAACTAATTAATGATTCTAGTATTTCGAGCGGAAAACCAATTTCCTCGGCGCGTTCCCCAAGTACGATATAAGGGGTTTTTGGTTTAGCGCAACTAGGTTCTAATTGTGGATTTTGATTTGAAAGTAATATAGCATCATCTAGATAGAAATAATACAGGTCAACGTTTAAGGCCTCAGCAAATTTGGTTGCCGTCTTTGTATTTGGGAACTCCTTGCCGTTTTCGTAAAGAGAAATTTTGCTTTGCTTAATGCCAGTTAGTGCTGAAAGCTGTAGCATTGTAGTTTTTTTAGACTTGCGGAGCTCTTTGAGTTTGTGGCCTAAGAATTTCAATAACCTCCCCTCCTTTCTCAGTGTGGGTGTTTTAACATGGTATTAGTATACCGTATTTACTACTACAAGTATAAAGAACATATTACCATTTGACCAAATATAACGGTAATAGTTATAATTACAAACATAGATGTAAAAAATATTAAATCAATATCGGTTTAGTTATATTGACAGGAATCGATACTGAAGGTAAAGGGGGAGAAGTCTAGTTATTTTCAAGTTTACATAAAGTATAATTATAAGAAAGTATACTATCGGTTGTTTGATGATTACTATTTATAGTATCCTCACCTTTATTATGAAAGTATCAACTAAAATTAAAAATTACAGGTTTTCATCACGAGATTGAACCGTATAAATTTTTTACCTATCTTACTTACAGTTGGAATATAAGAATATTAGCATTATAAGTAAGGAAGTGAAGACCATACCAGAACAAGTAAAATGCCCCTATTGCAAGCAGCGGCTATTTGATCTTTGGTCGAAGCATGTGGCTCTTGATATAAAGTGTCCCAGGTGTAAGACTATTGTGGCCATCAAGAAAACTGCGTAGCAGTAACATTATATAGATTAAGGAGCCCCAAATGGATACTTATAGAAATATTCATGTTGGTGAAACATATAGAAATTTTCGAGGCTATGAGAGAGTTATCAAGGAAATACATGAACTAGCAAATGGAAAAATGAGAATAATATATGACGATTTTACGGGTAAATATAAAACTTGTGATTTTGAAACATTCATTGCGTGGCTGAAAAAAAGCTATTATTAGGGAATTAGAACTCAAATTAAATAACATGCATACCGAGCAACGGAACGTAGCGGTCTAACGCCGCTCAACAGTTACCAAATAGCCGGATGAAGCTAAATTTATTTTTAGCTTCATCCGGCTATTTTTTTTTTGCCCAAAAACCGGAAGGAGTGGATATTTAATGAAAATTAAGTACGAATTTGTGACTGGTGAGTCAATTGAGATAGAAGTGATGGATAGTGTTGCCGAGGCCGCAGCTGCAATAGACCGGGATATTAAAAACAATAATCGCCGGGAAAGACGTATTCATAGCTCCGTTGAGGAGCTAGCAGAGAAGGGTATCCAAGTAGCGGATGACAAGGTAGATATACACTCTGCCGTCGAGGAGCAAGAAGTTAGAACAACACTACATAAGGCTTTAAGTCAACTTCTTCCACAGCAGAAGGATTTGATTCAGAAAGTATTTTTTGAAGGTAAGTCAATTTCAGAGATTGCGCGTGCTGAAGGTGTGGATGAGTCATCAATTCGAGATCGTTTAAAGCGGATATATAAAAAACTTAAAAATTTTTTAAACTAGACCCCCCGAATTGGCATTTCCCATTGCTTATATATAGAGGCACTTTTAAGAGCCTCGAAAAAACGAAGGAGGCGACATCGTGAAAAGTATCAAGATTACCATTACTACTGGAAGTTCCCCGTCTATCGTAGTCACAGAAATCAAACCGGAAAACAAAGAAGATAAGCGTAAGGACGCTCTTGCGTATCTGGATGCCATGTTCAGGCCGGTAATAAAGGAAGTGAGTAAGTAATGGATATGAAATTAGTCTATATTTGCTCACCCCTACGTGGCGATGTAGAACGGAATATTCGTAAGGCTAACGGTTATTGTCTTTTTGCGGCAACGAAATCAGCTGTTCCCATAGCCCCTCACGTTATGTTCACCGGATTCTTAGATGACAACATTCTGGAAGAAAGGGAAATGGGGCTAGCTATGGGGTTGGAACTACTAAAGTGCTGTAGCGAGCTGTGGGCATTCGGTAGCCGGGTCTC
This sequence comes from Bacillota bacterium, assembly GCA_023443285.1. Taxonomy (GTDB): domain Bacteria; phylum Bacillota; class Negativicutes; order Sporomusales; family Sporomusaceae; genus Sporomusa. The sequence goes on along the minus strand of JAEZVB010000083.1, from coordinate 21,383 downwards.
AGCGGGAATGCTGGCCGAAATAGAGGCAGCCAAACGGCTCAATATTCAAATCCGACACTTTACTGACAAATGCGAGGAGGTGGTTATTGGTGAGTAAAACACAACTGGCGCTTGAGATAGCAGCCGATTTGAAAAACCTAGCTGCTCGCATTGAAGCCTTTGTTAAAGAGGTAGATACTACCGGGAAAACAACTCAAGCTCTTCTCCAGCCAGAAGAGGCTAAACTGGAGCCTATCACTATTGAACAAGTGCGGGTTATCCTGGCTGAAAAGTCACAGTCCGGTAAACAGCCGGGGGTTAAGGCTCTCATTACCAAGTATGGTGCTAAGAAGCTTACCGACATTGACCACGCCAATTATCCAGAACTTTTGAAAGAAGCAGAAGCGCTATAATGGCAAAACACGCACTATTATCAGCCTCTAGCTCTCACCGATGGCTGCACTGTACGCCGTCTGCCCGACTGGAAGAAACCTTCGAAAGTACCACAAGCGTATTTGCGGAAGAAGGAACCGCCGCCCATGCCCTTTCGGAACATAAGCTCCAGTTATTCTTAGGTAAGCAATCGGAGCGGCCAGTCAGCGATTATGACGGCGAGGATTTAGATTACTACACCGATGCATATGTGGATTTTGCTATTGAAATTATTGCCGAGTCAAAGAAGCGCTGCAATGATTCCATTATTTTATTGGAACAGCGCCTTGATTATTCTAAGTACGTGGCTGAGGGTTTTGGTACCGGCGACTTGGTTATTATCGCCGATGGCGAGCTAGATGTTTGTGATCTTAAGTACGGAAAAGGCGTGCCAGTATTGGCTGAGGACAATCCTCAGATGAAGTTATACGCACTTGGCGCTTTGGCACTTTACGATTGTCTGTACGACATCCAAACCGTACGCATGTCGATATGTCAGCCGCGTCTTGATAGTATCTCTACTTATGAGATATCCGTGGACGAGCTAATCCAATGGGCAGAAAACGAACTTCGCCCGAAAGCCGAACTTGCCTTTAACGGCGAGGGTGAATATGTGGCAGGCGAGCATTGCCGCTTTTGCCGCGCCAAGCACACTTGTCGGGCTCGAGCCGAGAGTAATTTAGAACTTGCTAGACTCGACTTTAAGCAATCAGCTTTGTTAACTGACGAAGAAATCAGCGAAGTACTATCCAAGGCTGAAGTAATCGCGGCATGGGTAGAGGACATCAAGCATTATGCCTTAACAGAAGCGGTCAAAAACAGCAGGCAGTGGCCAGGATTCAAAATTGTTGAAGGCCGAAGCAACCGTAAATATTCAGATGAATCCAAAGTGGCTGAGGCACTTCTGGTAAATGGCAGTTATACCGAAAATGAAATTTACACCAAAGACTTACTCAGCATTACTGCGATGGAAAAGCTTTTGGGAAAAAAGCAGTTTAACAACCTACTAGGCAGTTTAGTAATGAAACCACAGGGAAAGCCTGTACTTGCACCTATATCCGATAAGCGTCATGAATTTACTGCAGCTAACACCGCAATAGCGGATTTTAAGGAGGAAATATAACAATGGAAAACACAACAAAAGTAATCACAGGTAAAGTTCGTTTTAGCTATGCCAACGTTTGGGAGGCGAAATCTGTTAACGGCGGTGATGAAAAATACTCGGTATCCCTTATTATTCCTAAATCCGATAAAAAGACTATCGCTGATATTAAGGCTGCCATTGAACAAGCAAAGAAAGAAGGTCTCTCCAAGTTTGGCGGTAAAGCACCTGCGAACTTAAAACTTCCCTTACGAGATGGTGATGTGGATCGCCCGGATGATGAGGCATACAACGATTGTTACTTTGTTAATGCCAACAGCAAAGACCGCCCTGGCATTGTAGACAAAAACGTGAAGCCAATTCTAGACCAGTCAGAAGTGTACAGCGGCTGTTACGGTAGAGCCAGCATTAACCATCATGATGTGGAGGTTGAACGGCAGGTACGAAATATGCTGTCAAGGTTTCCAGTACCGGAAAACGAGTGGCGTTTGTGGACGTTGGACCAAAGAATTAATGATCGAGGGGTATTAGTTGATAGTAAGCTTGTAGATCACGCCATTCATTGTGACGAACAGCACAAAGCCAAGGCCACTGAGGAAGCTATTCTTTTAACTGGATTAGATAACCCTTCCAGCGTGTATCAGCTAAAGAACTGGCTCTATGTGAAGGAAGGCATACAAGCTGAGAAATTGACGAAAGACACTGTACCGGAGCTTGTTAAACAGACCGGCAGCAAAACTGTCAAGCGTGTTTTGGAGCTGCGGCGAGAATTAGCTAAGACCTCGGTCAGAAAGTATACGGCCATGAAGAATGCACTGTGCTTTGACGGTAAGGTGAGGGGACTGCTGCAATTCTACGGTGCCCGTACTGGTCGTTGGGCCGGGCGTATATTCCAACCACAGAACCTGCCTCGGATATCTTTGTCTAACTTAGATTTGACTACCGCGCGGAATTTGCTTAAGTCCGGCGAGTATGAAATGCTGGATGCGCTTTATAGAAGTACGCCCGATGTGTTATCGCAACTCATCAGAACTGTACTGATCGCCAGTGAAGGTCAGATATTTCACGTTGTAGACTTTAACTCAATCGAAGCGCTGCTCTTGGCGTACTATGCAGAAGAAAATTGGGCACTTGACGTCTTTTACGCAGGCGGCGATATCTATGCCTATACCGCAAGTCGCATGTATGACAAGCCGGTAAGCACTATTACCAAAGAAAGTCCCGAAAGAGCAAGGGGGAAAGTCGGATGTCTCGCCTGCGGTTATCAAGGCGGTATAGGGGCAATTCAGAAATTCGTTAAGCCTGGCGAAATGAGCGAAGATGAAATGCGGGAGATCGTGCACGGTTGGCGCGATGCCAATCCTAACATCGTGAAGTTTTGGAAACAGTTTAATGAATCAGTAACAGAGGCAATTGCTGCTAGGACAACTGTAAAAGTAACCAATGGAATTAGTTTTGAATTTAGCAACGGCATGCTCTTTATGCACCTGCCGAGCAGACGGCGGCTGTCTTACCCCAAGGTGAAAATTGAGCCACATCCCGTTCATGGTAGAGATGCTATTAGTTTTGAAGGCATCAATAGCGTGACGAAAAAATGGGGGAAACAATTTACGTACTCTGGCAAGTTAGTCGAAAACGCCATTCAGGCTATTGCCCGAGACTGCTTAGCGGTGGCTATGGAACGGTCTGAAGAGGCTGGCTACCCTATTTTACTAACCGTCCATGATGAACTAATTACACTAACTGCTGAAACCTTTGGCAGTGCAGATAACCTAGCTGAAATCGTAACACAACCAATTGCATGGGCACCGGGTTTGAAGCTACGTGCCAGCGGTGACTCGACTGACTATTACTGCAAATAAGAAAGGAAAATTCATGGATTTTGACTCAATCCCCAAGACCCTCCGCCAACTCCCTCGCTGGATTTGGTGGGATAAAGAGAAAAAGCCCCGATGCGCCGTTACTGGGAAACAGATAGATCCAACAAACCTAGCCAACGGTGTTTCCTACGAAGAAGCGGTAGATTATATCATGCTGGAGCTAAACGCTGGTGGGCTCGGATTTCTATTAGGTGACGGCATCGCAGGTGTTGATATTGATGGTGCCTTTGATGAAAATGGCCGTCTCAACCAAGACGCTAGTAGCATCATTGAGCTGCTGCAACCTTGCTATGTGGAACGCTCGCCGAGTGGCAGAGGCGTTCATGTTCTAGGGTTTGGTGAAAAGAATACATCTCTTTGTAAGAAACCCCTTATTAACTCAAAGTTACTTGAGGTCTATGATAAGGACCGGTATTTTACCGTGACCGGCAATAGGCTACCTGGTTCGGCTCCTGACCTGACCGACTTCATGCCGAGGCTTACAATTCTATGCGATACGTTTTTCCCGGAGGGAGCCAAAGGGAAAGGCGCTGCAGCAGGATCAGATGATGTATGGACAGATGAAGAGGTCATTGCCGCGCTTCAAGCGTCACCCACACACTCATTTATTTTCCACGACTTGTGGAATGGGGACCTTTCCCGGTATAACGGTGATGCCTCAAGTGCTGATGCGGCCTTAGTGGAACGCTTACTCTTTTTCAGCGGCGGCGATGAAAAGCAGGTAGACAGGCTGTTCCGCCAGTCTCAACTGATGCGTGATAAATGGGATGAGATGCGCGGTAAACAAACATATGGGCAACTAACCATATCACGCATTAAGACGCAGATGACTGTGTTTCGTTCCAAACTGCGTCCTTTGACGGAAATCGGTGCAGCCGAACGAATGGCGGATAAATACGGTGACCGCATTAAATATTGCCACGACTGGGGCAAGTGGCTCATCTGGGATGAAACACGCTGGGATATTGACCGGACTAACCAAATTCAATCTATGGCTGTACAAATGATTCGTGCCATCCCTCAAGAAGCCAAAGCAATGGACGAGGAAACGCAAAAAGCATACATCAAGTTTGCACGAGGGCTGGAAAAGAATAACACAGTTAATAGCGTTTTAAAACAAACCGAGCGGATGGCTCCAATCCTCTCCAATAGTCTAGATAACAACCTATGGCATTTAAACTGCCTAAATGGAACGATCGACCTCACCAGCGGGAAGCTTCTACCTTATAACCCAAGAGATCTTAATACAAAACGTGTACCTATTATATATGACCCTAAAGCAAAGTGCCCTCGGTTTGACGAGTTTCTGCAAACGGTGCTGTGCAGCAACGTAGAACTAATGGAGTTTATCCTTCAATTCATGGGTATCACCCTGACGGGCTCCATTCGCGAGCAATGCTTTTTAGTTCTCTACGGGCAAGGTGATAACGGAAAGAGCGTCTTGTTAAATATCATACGGGCGCTCATGGGTGATTATGGCAAAGCCGCCCCGCCCAATGTTTTCTTAGAAAAAAAGCATGGTGATGGTATCCCCAATGACCTCGCCGACCTCCAAGGTGCCCGGTTTGTGGTTGATATTGAAACCAAGGAACGAATTCACTTCAATGAGCAGCGCATAAAAGCAGTGACTGGTGGTGAACCAGTAAAGGCGCGGTTTTTGAATAAGGAATTCTTTGAGTTTGTGCCACAGCTAAAGCTTTGGATTGCGAGTAACCACCGGCCTACCATTAGCGGTACCGACAAAGGCATTTGGCGACGGATTCGACTTGTGCCGTTTGATGCTGTTATACCTGAGCACAAGAAAATTAAGGACTTAGATAAAATTATCATCCACGATGAATTACCGGGGATACTCAACAAGGCGGTTCAGGGATGCTTGGCTTGGCAGAAAGCCGGAAAACTCATTGCTCCGGAGATCGTGATGTTAACCACAGCGGAGTACCAAAAAGACATGGATATCTTGGGCCAATTCATCGAAGAATGCTGCGAAATCAGCAAAGACTACGCGGTGATGAAGGATGAACTGTATCAAGCGTATCGAGGTTGGGCGATGAGTGCAGGTCATAAATTTCCGCTCACATCGATCATGTTTACTACCAAAATGAAAGAGCGCAGCCTGTTTGGGGAGCGCAAGCATCGAGCATTCAATGGAAGATATTCTTGGGAAGGCATCAAGCTGAAAGAAACAAATGACTTTTTGCAGTAAGCTTGACCAGCGGTGCACTTGGTGCTAATCCATGAAAACACTTATAGACTACGGTCAGCACCATTTGCACCATGATTTTTACTGTTATTGAAATAAGCTCTATTTTAAGAAAAAACTCACTAGGAACCACTAGGTTTGTACCAAGTTAGAACTGCCTGAAAACCTAAATAATATATGGCTTAGACTAAATACACCATTCATTTTCTTTTTATTACTTAAGGAAAAAGTAAGAGTAAAAATAAAAATATATATAAATAAAAAGGGAAAGAATCCGGTACTTTAGTGCAAATCCAGTAAAATCGCGGGTTTACGGCAGTTTGCCTTTGGTAACGTTGGTGCAACCTTCGTGATTAAGGAGAATGGCATGTTAGAACGCAGCATTGAACGTAAATTGAAATTAAGAGTTGAAGAAAAAGGCGGTCTGGCTTTGAAGTTCGTATCGCCGGGTTTGGCTGGGGTACAAGATAGAATTGTGGTTATACCAAACGGACGCATATGGTTTGTGGAGTTAAAAGCACCCGGTAAAAAGCTGTCACCCAAGCAAATGAAAATGGCTAACAGATTAGCGGCTTTAGGCCATAAAGTGTGGGTGATTGACTGTGATGAAAAAATAGCGGAGTTCCTGCAGGAGGCATTTGGTGAAGTACATCCCTCATCACTACCAAGCCTATGCAGCTGAGAAAATCATTGAGCACCCAGCCTTTGGACTGTTTTTAGATTGCGGTATGGGGAAAACGGTTGTTACGTTAACTGCTGTACTTGATCTCCTTCAGGACTACTTTGAAGTGGTGCGAGTTCTTGTGATAGCACCGCTTCGGGTAGCCGAAGATACCTGGAGTAAAGAATGTGAAAAGTGGCAGCACTTACAGCATCTTCGGATTTCAAAAATACTAGGTATCGAGCAGCAGCGACTTAAAGCGGTAAATACGCCAGCGGATATTTATATCATCAATCGTGAAAACGTGGAATGGCTGGTTACTCTTCATGGTAAGAACTGGCCCTATGACATGATTGTGTTGGACGAGCTTTCAAGCTTTAAATCGGTCAGCGCCAAACGGTTCAAGGCACTGAGGAAAGTACGGCCATTGATTAACCGAATGGTGGGACTTACAGGAACGCCTGCACCCAATGGCCTTCTGGACTTATGGCCGCAAGTGTATCTTTTGGATCGTGGCGAGAGATTGGGTAAAACCATTACCGGCTACCGGGAACAGTATTTTACCCCGGATAAACGAAACCAGCATATCGTGTTTAGTTATAAACTAAAGCCCGGTGCGGAAGAAGCCATATACCAGAAAATCTCCGATATTTGCATAAGCATGAAAGCCCGCGACTATTTATACATGCCAGAGCGTATGGACAATATCGTCGAGGTTGAACTGTCGGAAAAAGAAATGGCACTCTACAAGCGGATGGAAAAAGACATGATGTTACCATTTGAAGGTGGAGATATTGATGCTGTTAATGCGGCGGCTCTTAGCAACAAACTACTCCAGATGGCGAACGGTGCAGTGTACGATGAAAATAGTGCGGTCAAAGCTATTCATAACAAAAAACTAGAAGCCTTAGAGGATTTGGTGGAAGCGGCGAATGGCAAACCAGTTCTTATCTTTTATAGCTTCCTACATGATAAAGAGCGGATTTCCAAACGGCTTTCTGTAACTGAGCTAAAGACATCAGAGGATATTTCTAAGTGGAATGAAGGCAGGATTGCTATTGCGATAGCTCACCCAGCTTCGGCTGGGCATGGATTAAACCTACAAGCAGGAGGCAGCACTTTGATTTGGTATGGACTAACGTGGAGCCTTGAGTTATATCAGCAAGCCAACGCAAGACTTTGGCGGCAGGGGCAAAAAGAGACAGTTATCATACATCACATTGTTGCTAAAGAAACTATTGATGAACAAGTAATGGCAGCATTGAGTCGTAAAGAAATTGGACAAACGGCACTAATGAATGCCGTTAAAGCAAGGATAGGAGCAGTGGCATAAGATGAATATGTTGCCGATTAATAGCGAATGGAAACGCCGAATCAAGTGGGTAGAGCAGCAGCGAAAAGAACAAAGAGCAGTAAATAAATCAACTGGACAATCCAAATGGGTAAAACAAACTATGGGCAGCGAAGCAGAAATATTTCATGCAGGGAGTAGTGGGAAATGAACGTCAAGGAATATTTATCGCAAGTCTTCCGGTTAGATCGAAAAATTAACAATAAACTTCGGCATACGGTTTCGCTAAGGGAAAGAGCGACAAAAGGCACGGGTTCTATTTATGCACAGCGCCACAGTGGCACAGACAAACACAGCGTCATGGAGAATGCAGTTACTAGACTCGTTGATTTGGAGCATGAGATTAATACTGACATTGATAAGCTCGTAGCTTTAAAGCGTGAACTGGCTGCCTTTATTTCGCAGGTGGACAACCAAGTATGTAAAATGCTTCTTGAGCTTCGCTATCTAGAGGGAAGCACCTGGGAAGAAGTAGCTGAGCAGATAGGTTATGATCTTAGATCAGTTTACTGGTTACATGGAAGAACGTTACAAGAATTAGAGCTTCGATTAAAAAAACAAGAATTAGCTTAAATGCAGTAATTTATGGGAGGGTAACAATGGGTTTAGATGATATCGGAGCCAGAAACCTCATTGCAGGCATTTTAAAGAAAGCGTGTGATGATTACACCAATAATACGGGGTGTCCGGAATGGTGTTCGTTTACAGATGCTTGCAAAGACAGCAGAATTGATTTTGAACATTGCGATGCTAAGAAATTCTTACACTCTGCCTGGTGTGCAGCACTTTGTGATGGGGTAAACATCGATCATGACGAATATATTGCAGTATGCATAAAAAAGCATAGACTTAGTAAAAACACATACAAATATGTAGAGCAAGAAATCCGGCAATACAAGAACAATCAAAAAGAACTTAATTGCCTTAAAAACGATGTGATATTAGAAGCACCTGAAAAACAAGAGGGGAGAAGCAGTGCAATTGGTAATCCAACTGCCAGTAAAGCAATCAAAGTAAGTATGGACAAAAAAATTATCGCACTTGAAAGAATTCTAAAAGCAATTGAAAAAACATATCGTGGGTTAAACGATGATAAAAAAGTCATCATGGAAGAGTATTGGTTGGGTAAATATACAACCGCTCGCTTAGCGCATAGAGTCGGGGTTAATGAACGGACAATAAGACGGTGGAAGGAATATATCGTCTATTCTGTAGCGGTAGAATTAAATTATTTATAAATGCCCGAAAATGTCCGTTATAAGGCATTTTTATGTGGTAGAATAATATCATAAGAGAATTATACTTGTAACAATGAAGCCTTTAGAGCCATGAGCTCTGAGGGCTTTTTCTATGCACGAAAGGCGGTTAGAATCATGCCGACGAAGCCAAAGAAACCTTGCAAACATCCCGGCTGTCCGTTGCTAACTTACGAAACATACTGCGAGTTCCATGTTAAGTTACATGTTAATGACCGTGCCAGTGCGTATGAGCGAGGCTACAGCAGTAAATGGCAGACCGCAAGAAAGCGATTTCTAGCCAACCATCCCTTGTGCAAAGAGTGTGGGAGTAAAGGTAAGCTGACGCAAGCTACGGTCGTTGATCATATAAAACCCCATCGAGGTGATGTGAAGTTGTTCTGGGATGAGAGTAACTGGCAACCACTGTGTAAGAAGTGCCATGACAAGAAAACCAGAATGAAGGACCAACATCAAGTATATAGCTACTAACTATTACACGAATAATACCTACAAACCCGGGCGGGTAGGGCCCATTCGATCTCTACAACTGACACCCCAAAGACCGCCGCCCCCCTTCACGCGAAATTTCGCATAATAAATAGGAGGGGGTATGCGAAACCCTCTATATTTTGAAACACGCAGACCTTGTAATAACAGGGTTCATGCGTGTTATTTATTTTGCGTAAAAGTATAATCGCAAAATGGGAAAGGGGATAACGAATGACACCGGAGCAGAAGGAAGAAATCTATAAACTCAGGCTCCAAGGTCTAGGATACAAAGCCATTGCCCGGGAAATGTCAATAACTGTTAATGGCATAAAGGGTTACTGTCGACGTCATCATTTAAATGGACCAACAGAAGTAGTACAACTCAATTCTGAAGTTATAAAAGAAAAGAATGGCTTGTGTTTACATTGTAAAAATCCTATCCGACAAAAGAGTCGCGGCAGGACAAAAAAATTCTGTTCGGATACTTGCCGCTACACATGGTGGAATGAAAATGCAAATCATCGGCAAAAAGATAAGGCAACTTACAATTACACTTGTGAAAACTGTGGTCGAAAATTTAGCGCATACGGCAATAAGGTCAGAAAATATTGCAGCCACAATTGTTATATCAAATTAAGGTTTTGGGGAGAAGAAGATGGAGTTTATAAGACTGCATATTGATAGTTTAGTACCGGCAAGCTATAACCCCAGGAAGAAGTTGAAGCCTGGGGATAAAGAGTTTGAGAAGATCAAAAACAGCATAGCGGAATTTGGTTATGTTGATCCCGTTATCGCGAATCAGGATTTAACAGTAATCGGCGGTCATCAGCGAATCTCGGTGCTTAAGACTCTGGGGTATACTGAGATTGATTGCATCGTGATCAACATTGACAAAACAAAAGAAAAAGCATTAAATATTGCTCTTAATAAAATCAGCGGCGAGTGGAACCAAGAGCTACTGGCAGATCTCATTAAAGACTTGCAGTCCTTAGATTATGACGTATCCTTCACTGGCTTTGAGCCACCGGAGATTGATCAACTTTTTAATGACCTTCATTCCAAGGAAATCAAAGAGGATGACTTTGACGTTGAGAAGGAATTAGCGGAACCGGCTCTAACAAAACGTGGTGACGTTTGGCTGCTTGGTAGGCATCGCTTGGTATGTGGTGATAGTACTGACCCGGGAGTTTTTAGTTTGCTGATGGAAGGGAAAAAAGCGAACTTAGTAGTTACAGACCCCCCATACAATGTTGCCTACGAAGCCAAAGCCGGGAAGATCCAAAACGATAACCTGAAAGACGATGAATTCTATAATTTTTTATTAAAGGCATTTACTAATGCAACTGAAGCAATGGAAAAAGATGCTTCTATCTATGTATTTCATGCCGATACCGAAGGGTTGAACTTTAGAAAAGCTTTTAAAGAGGCTGGACTATATTTGTCCGGCGTTTGTATCTGGGCTAAGCAAAGTCTCGTTCTGGGCCGCAGTCCTTACCAATGGAAACATGAGCCGGTGCTCTATGGCTGGCGAAAAGACGGTAAACATAATTGGTATGGTGATCGTAAACAAAGCACTATTTGGAACTTTGATCGTCCTTCAAAAAATGACTTGCATCCAACAATGAAACCAGTGGCACTAATCGCTTACCCGATTACAAACAGTAGCATGAGCAATTGTATTGTTTTGGACCCTTTTGGGGGTAGTGGTTCTACGCTAATAGCTTGCGAGCAAACTAATCGAATTTGCTACACTATTGAAATGGACGAAAAGTATGCCGATGTCATTGTGAAACGTTATATTGAGCAGGTAGGTTTTGCAGAAGGTGTATTTGTATTGAGAGATGGAGTAAAGATATACTATTCAGAGTTAAATAAGTAACCAATTCTGTATATTTGAGATAGATAATAGAATAGTCAGATAATTAACTGGCTATATACCCCCGGTAGAGTTAATATACACACTAAGCCAAGAAGCGCACTCGAAAGGGGTAGGTTAAAATGAAATCGCAAAAATTTGGAATTGAGATCGAGATGACCGGAATTACTAGAAAAGAAGCGGCTACAGTAATTACCAAATACTTTAACAGCCTGGTGGATCACTGGGGTGGAGCTTATGACGAATACCGAGTAAAGGATTATAAAGGAAGAACATGGAAACTGATGAGCGACGGCAGCCTTACCACCATGAAAAGGGTACAAGGTAGTTTAGTCACAGCCGGTAGCCCGTACAGCGTTGAATTGGTCAGTCCCATTCTAACATACGAGGACATCGAACCATTGCAAGAAATTATCCGGCTTTTACGGAAGGCCGGGGCCATCAGTTCCAGCAAATATAACGCAGGAATTCATATTCACATTAATGCCAAACCTCATACGCCAAATAGCCTGAAAAACCTGGTCAACCTAATGGCTAGTAAAGAAGAACTTCTTTACAAAAGCTTAATGATTGATATGTCTCGGCTGCGGTATTGCAAAAAGGTCAACGAAGAACTTTTGGCGAAGATAAACAAAAAGAAACCTAAAACCCTACAAGCCCTGGCTGATCTTTGGTACGAGGGCTACGGCCAGGAACTGCGTAGCCGACATTACCATAACAGCCGCTACCACGGGCTTAACCTGCATAGCACTTTTACCAAAGGCACCATTGAGTTTCGACTTTTCAATGGAACGTTGCATGCTGGTAAAATAAAAGCCTACATTCAATTTTGTTTAGCTTTAAGCTACCAGGCTTTGGCGCAAAAATCAGCCAGTGCCAAAAGAACTACCACCGACAATGAGAAATACACCTTTAGATGTTGGATGCTGCGGCTTGGACTTATCGGTGAAGAGTTTAAAACCTGCCGCCTGCATTTTTTGGCTAACCTAACTGGTGATGCGGCTTGGCGAAATGCCGCCTGAAACTAAAAATGGTAGGCTAACGAGGGCATACCCCTTGTTAGCCTCAGAATATTGTAGCTAAAAGTCGCGAAGGAGAAAACCAATGGAAACAAAGATTTATGCTGCTTATGGCAGTAATATGAATCTCAAGCAAATGAAAAAGCGTTGTCCTAAAGCAAAGGTAATCGGAAAAGGTGAACTCCATGGCTATCAACTTACCTTTCGAGGAAAACAGGCGGGAGTTGCAAATGTTGAGCGATGGGGGCAAGGCTTGGTACCTGTTGTATTATGGGAAATAACCGAGGAATGCGAAAGGGAGCTAGACCGTTACGAAGGTTATCCCAGACTATACGGGAAAGAAATAGTTACTATCAATACGACTGCAGGAGAGCAAGTAGCTATGCTGTATGTTATGGCTAAGCAATATGAGGCGATGCCTTCACTGCCAAGCCAATACTACTTTGAAGTTATTCGACAAGGGTATCAAGATAATCGAATTGATATAGCCCCCTTAATGGAAGCTCTTACGAAAGCGCAAGCTCAGCAACCTGATAATGAAGGGTAGATAACTGAAATTGTATACGCGAATACTCATTAGAAAATGCAAGAATTGAGTTGATAGACTGTGCTTAGTATGGCAATATGTACACTAACAAAAGCACAGGGAGGTCAAGCAAAATGGAAATCTCAAAAGGCACAATGATTACGGTTGGCAAACAGTCATATAGGATAGTCGGAAAATGGTGCGGTGATTATGTACTTGCGCCACAAGATGAAAATGAGTTACAGGTATTAATTTATACAAGAACTGAAATTGAGGATGAAATCCAGGCAGGTCGGTTTAGATTAGCAAAATAGTATTTTATTGAGCAACAGCAGGAGGCCAAGCGACGGCTTCCTTTTTTGTTGCCTAAAAAGAGGGGAGGTGATACCTATGGCACAGAAAGGGCGAAAACCAAAGCCGACAGCTTTGAAAATACTGGAAGGTAATCCAGGTAAGAGGCAACTGAATAATAGTGAACCAACACCAGCAAAAAAAGCACCGAAATGTCCAAGCTGGCTAGATGCTGAGGCTAAAAAAGAATGGCGTCGGCTGACCAAACAGCTAGATGATTTAGGACTGTTAACAACTGTTGATATGGCTGCCTTCGCTGGATATTGCCAGGCGTATGCCCGGTGGAAGGAAGCCGAAGAGTTTATTAGTAAGCACGGCACGATAGTTAAAACACCGTCTGGCTATTGGCAGCAAGTACCACAGGTATCCATCGCCCAGACCTATTTAAAAATCATGAATAAACTCTGTGAACAGTTTGGACTAACCCCATCGGCTCGGAGTCGAATTGTATCCGATGTGGGTCGCCAAGATCCGACTGACCCAATGGAGCTGATTTTACTAAGCGGGGGTAAGAAGAGTGTTTGATGAAGCAAAAGCGCAGCACGCGGTTAGCTTTATCAACTGTTTAAAACATACCAAAGGACAGTGGCGTGGTGTACCTTTTGAGCTTTTACCGTGGCAAGACAGAATCATACGAGATATCTTCGGTAATGTAAAAGAAAATGGTTACCGGCAATACAATACGGCGTATATTGAAATCCCAAAAAAGAATGGGAAGAGTGAACTAGCAGCGGCGGTGGCGCTCCTTATGACTTGTGGTGACAATGAATGGGGCGCAGAAGTGTATGGTTGTGCTTCTGATAGACAGCAAGCTTCCATCGTATTTGACGTAGCCGTTGATATGGTGGATCAATGTCCGGCACTCAAAAAGCGGATTAAGCCCATAATGTCAGTAAAGCGATTGGTGTATCAGCCGACAAATAGTTTTTACCAGGTACTATCAGCGGAAGCTTATACAAAGCACGGACTAAATGTTCATGCCGTAGTATTCGACGAGTTACACGCCCAGCCTAATCGCAACCTTTATGACGTAATGACTAAGGGCTCTGGTGATGCCAGGACGCAGCCGCTATTTTTCCTCATCACTACCGCTGGCAATGATCGAAACTCCATTTGCTATGAAGTACACCAAAAAGCAACAGATATATTGACTGGAAGAAAAATAGACAAGACCTTTTATTCGGCCATTTATGGTATTGAAGATAACGATGACTGGGCCGCAGAAGAAAACTGGTATAAAGCCAACCCTTCCCTTGGTTATACCATTGACATAGAGAAAGTTAGAGCCGCCTTTCAAAGTGCTAAAGAAAATCTGGCCGAAGAAAACCTGTTTCGCCAGCTAAGGCTCAACCAGTGGGTAAAGCAATCCGTTCGTTGGATGCAGATGGATCGCTGGGATGATTGCGCATTCCCCGTGGATCTTCATAGTTTACGCGGCAGAATATGCTATGGAGGCCTCGACTTATCAAGCACAACAGATATTACGGCATTTGTACTAGTATTTCCACCCCGTGATAGCACTGAAAAATTCAATGTACTTCCTTACTTTTGGATTCCGGAAGATAATCTGGCGACGCGGGTTAGACGTGATCATGTGCCTTACGATATATGGCAACAACAAGGTTATATTAAAACAACCGAAGGTAATGTTGTGCATTATGGTTTTATTGAAAACTTCATTGAGGATTTAAATACAAAATACAACATCAAAGAAATTGCTTTTGACCGGTGGGGTGCTGTACAAATGGTGCAGAATCTTGAAGGTATGGGATTTACCGTTATTCCTTTTGGGCAGGGCTATAAAGATATGTCACCAGCCTCCAAGGAACTCATGAAGCTTACACTAGAGAAAAATCTAGCACATGGAGGAAATCCGGTGCTACGTTGGATGATGGATAATATCTACGTTAAAACTGACCCTGCCGGAAATATAAAGCCAGACAAAGAAAAAAGCACCGAGCGTATTGACGGTGCTGTGGCTCTCATTATGGCATTGGACAGGGCCATTCGAAATGAGAACAAGGCTAGCGTTTATGATGAGCGGGGGATATTGGTGTTGTAAAAATGAAATTAAACAAAGATTACAGCGGTTTTATTTCATAAAATGCTTAAAAAGTGAAATAATAAGTGTTATAATATAGATGTTATTTTACTTTTAGGGAGAATAGTATGAAGAATCGTGCCGGAGAGTATAAAGAAAATTTAAGCGGGGAACTACAATACAATTCTTATGAGCCGAAGCCGCTACCGCCCAATCCGTCTATCGTGATGGATGAAGAAATTATTTCCTTGTTGGTGAAGGCTAACAGAACGTTGGGAATACTGGATGCCCTTTCTAACCGAATTCCTAATATTGATTTGTTTGTTTCTATGTATATACGAAAAGAAGCCTTGTTATCTTCTCAAATTGAGGGAACACAGGCTACTTTGGAAGATATATTAGATCCAGCAATAGAAGACAATACAAATCGTAATGTGGCGGATGTAATAAACTATATTAAAGCGGTTTGGTATGCTAACGATAGGATGCAAGAACTTCCATTATGCAACCGGCTATTACGCGAAACGCATACGGTATTGATGGAGAACGTACGGGGCGGCGAAAAAGAGCCTGGAGAATTCCGGCGGAGCCAAAACTGGATCGGTCCGCAGGGCAGCACTTTGAAAACGGCTGTTTATGTACCACCGAATCTGGAAGATATGCATACCGCGATGTCTGATTTAGAAAAATACATAAACAGCGAAGATGATATTGATCCACTTATTAAGATAGCTTTAATTCATTATCAGTTTGAAACTATTCATCCTTTTTTGGATGGAAATGGACGGATTGGCAGGCTGTTGATCCCACTCTTTTTGCGGGAAAAGAAACTTCTTAATTATCCAACCCTCTACATATCTTACTATTTGAAAAGAAATCGTATTGAATATTATGATCGAATGATGGAAGTAAGACTAAAGGGAAGATTTGAACAGTGGGTTCAGTTCTTCCTTAAGGCGCTCTCGGAATCAGCACAAGATGCGATAGATACCATTGACTTGTTAGTAGCATTGCATGAAAAAGACTATGCGAAAGTTCTGGGGGCGAAGAATTCTCTCAAGACAACGGTTCGAGTTTTTGAGTATATTAAAAGGAATCCGATTATTGATATCAAAAAGACCAGTAATGAGCTAGACTTGTCGTTTAACACGATTTCTAAAGCGGTAAATAATCTTATGGATATCGGTATATTAAGGCAGACGCAGAATGCAAATCGCAATCGTTGCTTTGCCTATGAGGATTACCTTGTTATTTTGCGTAAAGATACCTGACGATATCTCGGTAAACTAATTATCACTCACTGCGTGATGAATTGAGTTGGGCACATTGCCGGTTCATAATACATGTAGGAAATGAAAAACAAGACAATTTTATCTGGAGAGTGAGCATCTGTTTATGGCAGGTGCTTTTTTTTCGCCCATTTTCAGGAGGTGATTCATGAAAATCCCACTTATATCAAGATTTTTTCAAACAAGAGCCAGCCCAAAAAACAACTCATGGGGCAGTGCATATAACTTCTTTTTCGGGACCAGCACCAGCGGCAAAACAGTCAATGAACGAACAGCTATGCAAACAACCGCTGTATATGCCTGTGTCAGAATCCTAGCCGAAACCATAGCCTCATTACCTTTGCACACCTACCGCTATACAACGGGCGGTAAAGAAAAAGCAACAGACCACTCAATATATTATCTTCTTCATAGCGAACCAAACCCGGAGATGACCTCATTCGTGTT
This sequence comes from Bacillota bacterium, assembly GCA_023443285.1. Lineage (GTDB taxonomy): Bacteria > Bacillota > Negativicutes > Sporomusales > Sporomusaceae > Sporomusa. The sequence goes on along the minus strand of JAEZVB010000083.1, from coordinate 4,499 downwards.
TCGAGAAACACTGATGGGTCATCTTTTATTATGGGGAAATGCCTACGCCCAAATTATCCGCGATGGGCGGGGCAGAGTGGTAGCTCTCTATCCACTACTGCCCAATAAAATGACCGTTAATCGAAATAATCAAGGCCAGCTTTTCTATGAATACAATAAAGAAGGTCAAAGCCAGTTCCTTAGAAGCTATGATGTCCTGCATATCCCCGGTCTCGGCTTTGACGGACTTATCGGTTATTCACCCATTGCCATGGCTAAAAACGCTATCGGCATGGCCATAGCCACTGAAGAATATGGCGCAAAACTGTTTGCTAATGGTGCTAACCCCGGCGGTGTACTTGAACATCCCGGCGTAGTGAAAGATCCGGCAAGAGTTAGAGACAGTTGGAATGCAGTTTATCAAGGCAGCACTAACGCCCACCGAGTGGCAGTATTGGAGGAGGGGATGTCGTTTAAAAGTATTTGCATTCCTCCGGAACAAGCACAGTTCTTGGAAACGCGTAAATTTCAAACTGAGGAAATCTGTCGGATATTTAGGGTACCTCCGCACTTGGTGGCAAGCTTAGATCGTGCAACGTTCAGTAATATTGAACACCAATCCATTAGTTTTATTGACAATACCATTGTTCCCTGGGTATCAAGGATTGAGCAATCCTTGCAACGAGCGCTATTTTCAGAAATCGAGAAAAAAACATTTTTTGTAAAGTTCAACTTAAATGCTCGCTTACGCGGTGACGCTGCCACCAGAGCCTCCTTTTATCAGACAATGAGGCAAAATGGGATTATGTCGGCCAATGAAATTAGAGCGCTTGAGGAAATGAATCTGATACCGGAAGAACTAGGCGGAGACAAGTATTTGGTTAATGGAAATTTCGTAGATATGTCAAATGCGGGTGCATGGAGTGAAAAATACACCAAACAGGGCGGAGGTGAAAAAACTGAGGAAAAAGCTTGATTTAACAGGTGAAATCTTTAGTAGTTTACAAGTTAAAAAGGATATGGGTAAAAACAGATTTGGACAATCATTATGGTTATGCGAATGCTCTTGTGGGAACAAAATCACAGTTCCGCTTTGCAGACTACGTAGCGCAAATCTGAAGAGCTGTGGAAGATGCAAGCCCAACACTTATCAATATAAGGAAGGTTTGGTCTATGTTACAGTAGCAGATGGAAGAAGCTATGTTATTGACGAACAAGATTTTCCTGTTGTTTCAAAAAGATCGTGGTATATAACGGCACAAGGGTATGTTGCAACGGACATCGATGGAAAGCTGATCAAGCTTCATAACATGATTTTAAATCCTATGGGTACCGAGTTAGTTGACCATATCAATAGGAATAAATTGGACAACCGTCGGAAAAATCTTCGTAAATGTACAAAACAGCAAAATTCCTTTAATCAGAGTTTGAGATGTACAAACACTAGTGGTTTTAAAGGTGTGGTATTCGACAAGCGAAGAAATGTGTATTATTCAAGAATTACACATAATGGAAAAACCTATCATCTAGGCACTTTTAAAGCCTATGACATTATTTCAGCCGCCAAAGCATACAACCAAAAAGCTATTGAGCTATTTGGTGAGTATGCTTTTTTAAATTCAGTCTAGAGGGGATAGGAGGAAATGAATGAAAAAGTTTTGGAACTGGACTGATGCTGAAGAAGGGCGAACCTTACATTTTGACGGGTATATCGCCCAAGATAGCTGGTTTGATGATGATATTACACCGAAAAAGTTCAAAGCCGAATTAACGGCAACTGCAGGTGATATCTCGGTTTGGCTCAATTCTCCCGGCGGCGATGTGTTTGCCGCGAGCCAGATCTACACCATGCTCAAAGAGTACAAAGGAAAAGTCACTGTCAAAATTGATAGCTTAGCGGCCAGTGCTGCTTCTGTCATTGCGATGGCCGGTGATGAAATCATCATGTCGCCGGTTGCGATGCTCATGATTCATAACCCAGCCACCATGATTTTTGGAGAAGCTGCCGACTTTCAAAGCGGCATTAAAATGCTTGGGGAAGTAAAAGAAAGTATCGTTAATGCCTATGAGCAACGAACGGGCTTATCGAGAGCCAAAATTTCAAACATGATGGACGCAGAAACCTGGTTTAGTGCCCAAAAGGCTGTTGAACTAGGTTTTGCCGATAAAATCCTCTACGCGCCTGAACAGGCAGAAGCGGCAGAGGGTTTTATTTTTGACAAAATTACAGTAACCAATGCCCTGCGGCGTAAGCTTCCAAAGGAAAACCCAGAACTAGTGGCTCCACCAACAGGAACACCACACCAAGAGTTAATCACAAGACTAAACTTGCTGAAATAGGGAGGAAAACATATGAATAAAATTTTAGAACTCCGCGAAAAACGCGCCAAGCTTTGGGATAGTACCAAAGCTTTTTTAGATTCCAGGCGAAATGATAACGGTCTACTATCTGCCGAAGACACAGCTACCTATGAAAGCATGGAAGGCGACGTGGTTAACCTCGGCAAAGAGATTGACCGATTGGAACGGCAAGCAGTTCTTGATCTAGAATTATCTAAAGCGACTAGTACTGCCATTACGAATAAGCCCAGCCAACACATAGCGCCTGAAAAAACAGGTAGGGCTGCTAATGAATATAAAGCCGCCTTTTGGAAAGCCATGAAAAATAAAAATAGCTTTGACGTGCAGAACGCTCTCCAAGTTGGCACTGACAGTGAAGGGGGTTATTTGGTTCCTGATGAATTTGAACGCACTCTCATAGAGTCATTAGAAGAAGAAAACCTTTTTCGCCAATTGGCTAATGTCATTACCACGTCATCCGGTGATAAGAAAATCCCAGTGGTAGCCTCCAAGGGGACTGCTTCTTGGGTTGAAGAAGAAGGCGTAATTCCAGAAGCTGATGATGCTTTTGGTCAGGTATCGATTGGGGCCTACAAACTGGCAACCATGATCAAAGTATCCGAAGAATTGATTAACGACAATGTATTTAACCTTGAACAATACATCGCCAAGGAATTTGCCCGGCGCATTGGAGCCAAAGAGGAAGAAGCCTTCTTGGTGGGTGACGGCGTGGGGAAACCGACCGGCGTGTTTCATGCAACTGGCGGTGCTGGCGTCGGCATCACTACAGCAAGCGCCACAGCCATTACCTTTGACGAACTGATGGATCTGTTTTATTCCTTAAAATCGTCCTATCGTAAAAATGCCATTTTTCTCACCAACGATGCCACCGTCAAAGCCATTCGTAAGCTCAAAGACGGTAACGGCCAGTACATGTGGCAGCCGTCAGTTACAGCGGGGCAACCGGATACCTTACTAAACCGTCCAATCAAAACGTCCGCCTACGCCCCCACCTTGGCAGTTGGAGCTAAACCCATTGCCTTTGGTGACTTTAGCTACTACTGGGTAGCCGATCGCCAGGGTAGGGCTTTTCAACGACTCAATGAGCTGTTTGCCGCGACTGGACAAGTTGGCTTTAAAGCCACGCAGCGTGTGGATGGCAAACTCATATTGAACGAAGCCATCAAAGTACTCCAAATGAAAGCGTCGTAGGTGAACGATCATGACAATTAAAAACTATGCGGAGCAAGGCGGAGACAAATGGGTGGTCAGTGGAACCCTGGAAATCAAAGCCGAAGGTGAATTGGTTCTTGATGGCGTCCCGATCACCAGGGTCTTACAGCAAGACAATAGTGATGCTACAACAATTGCAGAGCTAAAATCGGATTTTAATGCGCTATTAACCAAACTACAAAACGCTGGACTTATGGACAAGCCTCATGGATAATTTGCTAATCACTGTAGCCGAGGCAAAAGAATATTTACGAATTGATGGCGAGGAGGAAGATACCCTTCTCGCTAGTTTAATTTCAGTGGCAACTGCCCATTGTGAGGACTATCTTCAGACTGCCTTAGCAAACGAACTCCCGTTACCTGTCAAACAAGCCATCCTCATCCTAGTAGCCCATTTCTATGAGCAGCGCATAGGCGAAGCGATTCCCAAAGTAGTGTACACACTCCTTTCGCCATATCGAAATCATCAATGGTAGGTGAGGCATGAATCCGGGAGAACTTAACTGCCGTGTCACGCTACTTCGGGAAACCAAAGTACCTGATGAACAAGGCGGCTTTGAGACTACGTACACAGTTTACACCAATGTCTGGGCCAGGCTTATGACGGTCACCACTAAAACAATAGACCAATACGAGCAGATAACGCCAGAGCTTCTGCACCGTATCATCATTCGCTATCGTAGCGATGTGGCTGTGAACGACCGCATCCAATACGGCAGTCGGATATTTGAGCAGATTGGACCGCCCATCAATGAAGAGGAGAAAAAAGCCTTTCTCCGATTAGAATGCCGGGAGGTGGTAGCCGATGCGGCCAACGATTAGAGTTACAGGCATTGATAAGTGTCTGCGGTTTGGTGATTTAATTTCCGGCAATGTCAGCGAAGCCATCGAAAAAGAAGCAGAACTTGGTTCGCGGGAAGTTCGCCAGCGAGAGCGGATGCTAGCCC
>JAEZVB010000078.1 GCA_023443285.1 Bacillota bacterium | reverse complement strand
ACCCGGATTACCGGCCTATCCTCAGGCATTGATGTGGATTCTATTGTTGAACAGCTTATGACGGCCAACGAAACCAAGCTAAATAAGCTCAAGCAAAAAGAGCAGCTGGCCGAGTGGAAACAGGAGGCTTACCGGGATATCATCGGTGATATTCAGGATTTTGCTGATACCTATTTTAAAACAGGCTCTGCCAGTAATATCATGAGCAAAAAATACTTCCAGGCCTATGAAGTGACCAGCAGCAATTCTGCCTTAACGGCAACAGCTACCACCAACGCTTCGTCCGGCACCCATTCCATTACGGTTAGCCAACTGGCTACCGCAGGCACTAAGACCAGTACGGACGACTCTCTTGCCAAGGATATTACCGGAACAATAGCTTCAGCAAGTATTAATTATAGCAGCTTAGCCGGAACCAGTTTTACCCTCACGATTGACGATACCGACTATACTGTTAGTCTGGATGCAACAGTAACTGATCTTGATTCGTTGCAGGAGGCCATTGATGCGGCTGTCGGCGATAATAAAGTCTCAATTGATGATAGCAGCGACTATCTTAGCCTTACAGCTGTTACTGATAGCGGTGTCCAGGTGCTTACCGTCAGTGATCCTGACAGCGACGAGGATACCAGTTCGTTGAGTACCTTAGGTCTAACCAGCGGTCAATCCAACCGCATCAGTACATCTTCAACCTTAGCCGCATTAGCTTCCAGTATGGGGATAGCTGAAGATGATTTTTTCGACGATGATGGTCAGGTGGACCTTACGATTAACGGAATCAATTTCAGTTTTGATAAAACCGAAACTACATTATCTGAAATGATCACTGAGATTAACAAAAGCGATGCCGGTGTCACTATGAAATATGATGAACTGTCCGGCAAGCTGACAATGACCGCCGATAAGACCGGGGCCGGCAATGCCTTGATTGTGAGTGAAACCGGCAGCAGCTTTCTGACCTCGGTATTTGGCTTGGCTAATGTCACTACGTCCGGTGAGGTAACAACCATGACCGCGTCAGGCCAGGATGCCAAGCTGATCGTGGACGGTGTCAGCCTTACCCGCAGCGGCAATACAGTGACAGTGGATGGCGTTACTTACGCATTTACTGACGTGATTTCTACGGCAGCCAGCGTTAGTCTGACCCAGGATGCCGATACCGTCTATGACAATATCAGCAATTTTGTCGATGCCTACAATGAACTGCTTGAAAGCATTAACGATAAACTGAATGAAGAGTATGATTCCGACTATCCGCCGCTGACAGATGACGAGAAAGAAGAAATGTCAGACGAGGAAATCGAAAAATGGGAGGCTCAAGCTAAAACCGGACTGTTATCCAGCGATAATACCCTGCAAAGCTTTGTCAGTGATCTCCGGCAGGCGCTGATGGATTCGGTATCCGGCTCGAAGCTTGCTAGCATCGGCATCACGACAGGCACTTATGATGAACAGGGCAAACTCTATATTGATGAAGATAAATTAAAAGCAGCTATCCAAGAGGATTCGGAAGGTGTTATGAACCTCTTTACCCAGCAATCGGAAACCTACCCTACCACAGCCACTGCCCGTAAGCTCAGTACCAGCCAGCGAGCCGTCAGATACAAGGAAGAAGGGATTTCCTACCGCATCTATGACATTCTGCAAAACAATATCTCGACATTAACGGACAGCAATGGCAATAAGGGACTACTGCTGCTAAAAGCCGGTGTGGAAAACGACGCTTCCGAAACCGACAACGCCTTAAGTGATGAAATCACCGCCATTCAGGAAAAAATTGACAAAGAAGAAGACCGCCTGGATACTCTCTCTGACCGGCTCTATGAACAATACACGACCCTTGAAACGTATATTAATCAAATGAACAGCCAGCTTTCATCCCTTTCCTCCATGATGGGGGAGTGATAAGGAGTGAATGACCGATGACCCAGTTCAGCCTTAAAAGCTGTTTAACCAAAAAGCTCCAGCTCATCCAAGACATCTGCGCCAATAACGAAAGCCAGCAGCGTCTGCTGAAGAAGCGCAACCTCCGCGCCCTCCGGCGGCTCCTGCGGGAACGTGACGCATTGATTACCGAACTAAACACGATCGATAGCCAGCTAAATATCGCCTCTCCTAACTGGCAGCAGCAGTTAACCTGGCAGTCGATCGCCCAAACCATTAACCAGCTCCAGGTCGATATGCTCAATTCCTGCCGTCAGGTTCTCTGCCAAGCCGCCGCCGAACGGCGGAATATAGCCGCCGAGCTAAAAAACATCAAAAATGCCCAGCAACTGAAAAATCACTACGCTCCCCAGTGGCAGAAAATCGCCGGCCGCCGTCTGAGTGTAAAAGGCTAGTTAGAGAAAATAAGTATCCTATTACCTGCAGTGTAGGCAATAGGATACTTATTTTGATTTTCAATTACCCATAACTATAAGAAAGACTGTGGAAGCTTATTGCTAAGCAATTCCACAGTCTTTTTTCACTTATTCAACGCTTAACCTTGCAGCAGGCTTAATACTTGCTGGGGCTGTTGATTGGCCTTGGCCAGCATAGCGGTAGCCGCTTGGTTCAGGACACTCTTATTGGTATAAGTCGCCATTTCCGAAGCCATATCTACGTCGCGGATGCGGGATTCTGCTGAAGTCATGTTTTCACTGGTGGTTGTCAGGTTGTTGATGGTGTGTTCCAGACGGTTGATAACGGCACCGAGTTTGGAACGGGTAGCCGATACCGTACTGGTAGCGTCGTCAATAACGCTGATAGCGGCAGTTGCCTTTTCTGCGGTGGAAACATCCAGAGAATACTCACTTTCAGTGTCAGAAGTGCCATCGGTTACGGACATAACTGACTTATAGTATGCAGTTACATCATTGCCGTCACTATCTTCAACAGTGATGCTTCCGCCAGAAGTGGTTGAAGATACTTCAAGCGCTTTTGACCGCATATCTTCAATGCTTAGTGACATAGTTTGGCCGGTATTGGCACCAATTTGGAAAGTGGCTTCGAAGTTTTCTTGAACGCCGCCATCGCTAAGCGTAATGGAATTGCCGTCTGCACCACCTTCAGAAGCCGTAATAATTAAGTTAGATGTGGATGCGGTAAACGTAACACCATCAATTTTTGAACCCAATTGGGTAGCAATAGTTGCAGCCAAAGCTTGATCTTGGGTAGCAGTAGCGGCCAAAGCATCACTAATGTTTATACCAATTGCAGTTCCTGTATAAGCACCATCGTTAGCATTGTAAAACTCAACTTGCTGGCCATTTACAGTAAACCCAGAACCAACAAGAGCGCTAATCGTTGCGTCAGTGCTAAAAGAGTTAAGGGCAATTGTTTTAGAAGCCGCTACTGCAGAGGTAGTTGTACCAGCGGTAGCAGTACCTGCAGTAGCCTCTGTGCCTACTAACGTACCTGAGTAAACAGATACTGCACCAGCGACACCATCAAAGGTGCCACCCTTAACAGCTTGTATGGTCACGACACCAGTAGCCGTATCTGCTGTTGCAGTGTATTGTCCTTTTAGAATATCGTTTTTATCAATGATGTCCTGATAAGCAGCCGCGATATCAACCGCAAGCTTAGTTTTACCATTGGTAGCTGTATAAGTAGCATCGGCTCCAGTTCCAGTACCGTTTATGGTAGCCGATGTTGAGGTAACATTGTATGCTTCACCCGCATCTCCATTGGTTGTACTACCAACCGCGAAAGTTAACGTCATAGTAACTCCGCTTACGGTTGTAATTAAGGTGTCAGCTGCAGCGACAGTGTTTGCGGCAGTCGCTATAGTTGTAATTGTATTTGCCTGTGTTTTAACCATATCTGTACCGCCAGCTAGATTTCCGGCAATTCCAGATATATTAGTGTTGTCTAGATTAGTAGTACCATCGCCTTTAAGCAGTTTCTTAGTATTGAACTCAGTAGTATTACCAATCCGGTTAATTTCCGAAGTCAGCGCGTCCATTTCATCCTGAACAGCAGTACGGTCATCCTCGGTCAGGGTATCGGTGGAGGCTTGTACAGCCAATTCGCGCATACGCTGTAGGATGCTGGTGGTTTCATCCAGTGCGCCTTCGGCAGTTTGCGTCATTGAGATGGCGTCCTGGGCATTGGCGTTGGCTTGATCCAGGCCACGAATCTGGCCGCGCATTTTTTCCGAGATTGCCAAACCGGCGGCATCGTCAGCGGCGCTGTTGATCCGGTAGCCGGAAGACAGTTTCTGCAGCGAGTTGTTCATCAGTGTGTTGTTGGTATTCAGTTGATTATACGTGTTTAAAGCCGACAGATTGTGATTAATGATCATTCCCATAAGTAATTCCTCCTTGATTTTAAAAAGATTTGCTTCCTTGCAAATAAGTACTTAATTGAATAGCAGCCAAGCGTATGTCTGTTATTCAGAAATTGTCCTCCTTTCTATGGTTCTACCCTTATTTCGGCAAAGAGTATTAAGTAAATATTTAGTTAAGTATTAATAAAATGTTAAAGCGACTGATAAACTTGATTTTTTTATAATCAGGCTTATCAGTCGCTTTGAAGTTATAATTATATTCTAATTGGCAGCCAATGCTGCATCTTTTTCTTTATGCAGATAATAGCCAACGCCCCAGACCGTTTTCAGATTAGTGAGCTTAAGCTTTTTGCGCAGGTAATGGATGTAGAGATTGACGGTGGTAAACTCTGCTTCGGAAAAGTAGCCCCAGACTTTTTGAATGATTTGCTCTTTGGTTACCACGTGACCATAGTTACGAATTAATAACTCTAAAAGCTGGGATTCCTTTAGCGTTAACTGAATAACCTCATTGCCTTTTATTACTTGGCAGCGCAACGGGTTTAAGACTAGGTCTTCGACCTTTAATACGTTTTCTGACAGCGATTTGTTGCGGCGGCGGGTTAGGGCTTTGAGTCGTGATAACAATTCCACTGAGAAGAAGGGCTTAATCAGATAATCATCTGCGCCGGCATCAAGCCCCTCAGCTCGATCATCAGGGGAATCTTTGGCGGTCAAAAAGATTACAGGGGTATCATGTCCTAGACTGCGGAAATCTTTAACTACAGCAATGCCATCCTGGTGAGGCAGCATGCGGTCTAAAACAATGATATCATAGACACCCGTGCAGGCCATTTCTAAGCCTGTTTGGCCGTCAAGTGCAGTATCTACTACAAATCCATTCTTTCTTAGCAAATGTGATAATGAATCAACTAGTTTGTTGTCGTCTTCTACGAGCAGCAATTTCATGACGTTTCCCCCTTTTTGTACGATAACCTTGTAAAAGTAAGTATTTAATACTGTATATATATTTATTATCAGATACAAATGTTGGAAATGTATTTAATATTAATAATTGTTAAAAAATAGTTTTTAAATAAAAAAGACTACCAATGACTGGCCCGGAGGTCAGGCATTGGTAGTCTTAATACGTTTAGTTTGCAGTAGTTGCTGCATTTTTGTTTTTATGTAAGTAATAGCCAACTCCCCATACGGTTTTTAGATTAGGGAGTGCAAGCTTTTTGCGCAAATAATGGATATAAAGATTGACTGTGGTAAATTCAGCTTCGGAAAAATACCCCCATACTTTTTGAATGATTTGTTCTTTGGTTACTACTTGGCCGTAGTTACGGATTAGTAACTCCAAAAGCTGCGATTCTTTCAGTGTAAGCTGAATTACTTCATTGCCCTTGATTGCTTGGCAACGCAACGGATTTAAGATGAGGTCGTCAGCAGTTAGCACGTTTTCCGATAGTGTCTTGCCCTGACGCCTGGTTAAGGCTTTAAGCCTTGCTAATAACTCCACTGAGAAAAAGGGCTTAATCAGGTAATCATCAGCGCCTGCATCTAAACCTTCAGCCCGATCCTCGGGAGAATCTTTGGCGGTTAAAAAGATAACAGGCGTATCATGTCCCAGGCTACGAAATTCTCTTAGTAAAGATACGCCATCTTGGTAAGGGAGCATGCGATCTAGGACAAGAATGTCATAGATGCCAGTACAGGCCATTTCTAGTCCAGTTTGGCCATCGAGGGCAGTATCCACTACGAAGCCATTCTTTTTTAAAAAATGTGATAATGAGTCAACTAACTTTGTTTCATCTTCTACGAGCAGTAGTTTCATTTAACTACACCCTTTGTTGCCACAACCTTGTGAAAAATTTTCCATCCGTGGTATCTCTCTATTATATTATTACAAATAAATATTGGAAATTTATTTATTTCAAATAAATATTTATGAAAAACTAAACACTAGATCTAGTAGTGGGCAGCAGAATAGTAAAGACTGTACCTACTCCCGGGGTACTGCTGGCGGTAATTGAACCACCATGTTCTTCGATAATCCATTTAGCAATTGATAATCCAAGTCCGGAGCCACCTTTATTTCGGGATTCATCTACCTGGTAGAAACGGTCAAAAATCTTTTCCAAATGTTTAGCTTCGATTCCTTCACCAGAGTCGGCAACGGTCAGTTGTGCTTTGTTGCCTGTTTGTGATAAGGTAACTGCGATTTTGCCGCCGGGAGCAGTGTGACGACAAGCATTATCCAATAATATGGCAATTACCTGTTTTAGCTGAGCTTCGTCGCCGCAGCCTTCGATACCAGGGGTAGCATATAATTCCAGTGATAAATTCTTTTGCTTTGCAACCGCTTCAAAAGGAGTAACAGCCTCGGTTACAATTATATCCAAAGGAAATTGGTCTTTTTTCAGTGCCTGCTGGTTGGAATCAGCTCTGGCTAAAAACAGGAGGGAGTTAACCAAGTTTTTCATACAGGTACTTTCTTCCTGAATATTATCTAACCATTTACTCTGACTGGCGACTGTTTCATCGAGGCTATCCCTGACAATATCCAAATTGGTTTGAATAACGGTTAACGGAGTGCGTAGCTCATGTGATGCATTCGAAAGAAAATCATGCTGCTGCTGCCAGGCTTTCTTTATCGGAATCATAGCGCGGTTGGCCATATAAAAACTGGCACCAAAGGAGAGGATGGCACAGACAAGACCAACTACCATGAAGGCTGTCAGCACAAGGTTCAGCATATTGGTTGCCGGAGTTAAATCATGAAAGACGATTACTGTGCCAGGTTGGGTGATGAGCGGCGCCTTGAAGTAATAATAGGTTGTTTCGTCCTGAGTAAAGGTGCCTTGATTGCTTGGTGCCTGAAAAGCTTGCGCCGTAATTGCTGCTAGAGTGCGTTTATCAAGTCGTTGATTGGAGGATTGAAAAGTAATAGTACCTTCAGGTGAGGTTTTGACAAAAAACCTGTTGAAGCCAGGAGGAGCACCAGGAGGAATAGGTGGTGGCGTTTTCGCTGGATAAGTAGGTGGTTGATGGCCAGGGTCTTTAGGGGGATGGCCAGGAAAATGCCGAGGAAAATCATGAACTATTCCTGATTGAATGTCGGCGACAATTCTTTGCGAAAAACCTTCGGTGCGTCGATTCAAATCGTTTTTGGCAAAAAGGTAGGTGCCGCATATGAGTAAAAAGAAAAGGACTATCATGATTGCTACGTTAATTAAGGTCATTTTCAGGCGCAGCTTCTGAAACATAGTATATGCTCCTTTATTCACAGCCCTGTGAAGTGTATCCTTCCATGGAAATATCATTTTTAAAGCTGGGATTTCTGATTTTTACCAAATAATTTGTCGAATTAGAAATTCCAAATTATATTGTAAAGCACAATAGGAATATTGCCAATAGTTGGTGTGCAATTAATCTGTTAAATTTATAGCTTTGCCAATAGGTAAACGTTGAACTGAATTTCTGCATCGTGAAATATTATGGTTGGTCGCTAAATAGCGAGAGGAGTTTGGCAAAGGATAGCGTATTTATATAGCGGAAAATAGCACGGCGTTTCCCAATGTGGGATTTAATAAATAATAACATAAATAACTTGGAGGCGATTATATGGAAATTAGACATTCCGTGCATCCAGAGGATGTAAAACGATTAACTACGGAAGAACTTAGAGAGCGCTTTTTGATTCAGGGATTATTTCAGCCTGATGAAGTTAAGCTGGTATACAGCCATGTTGACCGTATGATTGCCGGCAGTGCCTGCCCGATCAAGCCGTTAGCACTTAGTGTGGGCAAGGAATTAGGCGCAAATTATTTTCTGGAGAGAAGAGAATTAGGGGTAATCAATATTGGCGGTACCGGAGTTGTAAAGGTGGATGGTACCCTATACAAGCTTGACAGCACAGACGCTCTTTATGTAGGTATGGGTGCCAAAGAAATCATCTTCACAAGTGATGATGCTAAAAACCCAGCTAAGTTTTATCTTAACAGTGCGCCAGCTCACACGACCTACCCAACTGTTAAAATTGAGCGTAAGAGCATTACACCGGTTCACCTCGGCTCCATCCAAAGTTCCAACGAAAGAAATATCTACAAATATATTGAGCCTAGTATTGTAAAAAGTTGTCAGTTAGTAATGGGTATGACTGTCTTAGAGCCAGGAAATATGTGGAATAGTATGCCTTGTCATACCCATGATCGTCGCATGGAAGTATATCTCTATTTCAATTTGCCGGAAGATGCTGCTATGTTCCATTTGATGGGCGAGCCTACACAGACACGGCACCTTGTTCTGAAAAATGAAGAAGCGGTTATTTCGCCAAGCTGGTCTATTCATTCCGGCGTAGCTACAAGCAGCTATACCTTTATCTGGGGTATGGCCGGTGAAAACCAAATCTTTGATGACATGGATCATGTTGCCATGAAGGATTTGCGTTAATCCAAAATTTTGATTTTAGGAATCGTGATGCACCAGGGGAATTTGTCAGGTAAAGGCAGGTTCCTTTTGTTTTTGGTGTAAAATTACACAAAAAATATCTTAAAAGTAAAAAAATAGAAGGAATTTACTTGGTTGGCAGCGTATTTTTTTCTAAAAATAAAATAATAGGAAGGTGAAGACGTGAGAAAGATTGTACTATTTAGCTTGTTATGTTTCTTGTGTATGGCAGTTATGCCGGTATTTGCTGATGGGCAGGTTGTTGGGGACAAAACATTAGTTGATACAGCTTATGACAAAGGCTTGCTTATTAATTTAAATGACTGGTTTAATACTCATCAGCTAGCAGCCGGGGCGGCTGCACGGGGTGATAAGGTGTTTGATTCGCCACGGTCACAAGTATTATTGCTGACAAGCAAAGGCCCTATTCCAATGCATTATCATCAGTCAGCAGATGAAATAGTGTATATAGTAAGCGGCAATGGCGAAATGTTTATTGACGGCAAATGGATTCCTGTAAAAAAAGGTGATCTCCATGTCAACCCGCGGGGAATCATTCATGCTACCCGTATAGTTGGCGATGAGGAATTAAGGGTTCTTTCGATATTCACTCCACCACAGGCAAATGGTAATGACAGAGTAATGGTTAAACAATAGGATATATTTACGCATACTTTTCTATAAGCAATACAGAGAACGGCTTGCACCACCGCCTTTGGCGAAGGTGCAAGCCGCTAATGTTCCAAACCGAATATTTATTTTTTGTTAGAAAAAAAGCGCTGGTTTATGGCCAGCGCTCTTTTAAAAATTAATATTCCCAGAACATTTTTTGAATGTCTTGCGGATTATCGGTTTTTGTTAGCGCCAGCATTAAGAGAATGCGAGCTTTTTGCGGATTTAGGTTATCACCGGCTACAAAGTTGTATTTGTCATCGTTGGCTTCGCCGTTGCGGGCGACAATACCGTTGCCAACCCGGGCGCTTCTAACAATGACAACTCCTTGTTTTTGCGCGGCTTCAACAGCCGGGTATTCGGCTTTGCCGATACTGCCGTTCCCTGTGCCGGCGTGGACAATGCCTTTGGCACCTGCCGCAGTAAAGGCTTCCACCGCAACGCCGGTATTATTGGCATAATGGTATACGATATCAACACGTGGCAATGTGTTTAGATTGGTAATGTCGAATTCGGTTTCAGTGGTATGTTTGCGTAAGGGAGCCCGGTAAAAGACTGGTTGATCTCCGGTAAAGAAGCCAAGCGGGCCAATCTCTGGCGCTCTGAAGGTGTCTACGCGGTCGGTAATTGTCTTGGTAACATCACGTCCGGAATGGATAGTGTCATTGAGCATAACGAACACGCCTTTGCCAATAGCCTCTTTGCTGCCGGCTAAGATGGTGGCCCGGTAAAGATTAAGCATACCATCAGCGCTCATAGCTGTCGGCGGACGCATGGAACCGACTACTACAACAGGTTTATTACTTTTTACAACTAAATTAAGAAAATAAGCTGTTTCCTCAAGGGTATCTGTACCATGAGTAATTACGATGCCATCAACATCTTCTTGTGATAGCAATTGATTGACGCGTTTACCAAGGGTAAGCCATACCTCATTCGTCATATTTTCGCTGGCTATCTGGGAAATTTGTTCTCCACTGACATTGGCAACCTTTTTTAATTCTGGCACGTTGTTGATTAACGCATCAACAGGTGTTACTGCTGCCGTATAACCAACAGTAGTTGTAGAGGTTGCACCAGAGCCGGCGATAGTGCCGCCTGTGGCAAGAATCTTGACATTAGGGAGTTTGTCCGGTGTTTCAGCAGCCAGACACACAGCCTGCAAGCTAAATACCAACACACAGATGATCGCCAAGAAGGTAAAACTTTTTCGATTCAATATAACCCCTCCTCTTTATAAGTAGATTCCAAGTTAATTATAAGCAATCTGGAATATTTTACAAAACGGGGGAAACAGGCATATACGGTGATTATTGCTATTTTTTATGTTTTGTCTACGTAGGAGATGTATTTTTTTAATTTTTTTAATTTTGAATTTCTTAGTTCTGGAAATTGCAGAGAAAATTTTAATCGTATGCATGGATAGCCTAGTAAGTAAATAAAATGTAGTAGCAATTAAATAGGAGTAAAATAAAACATGCGTTTATTTCTCTTAGATGCCAAGCAGGCTAAAACCCGGTTTAGTATTATTATTGCTACGCTTTTTGTTTTAATTGGCGGTGTCTGGCTGTATGAGTATATAGATGCCGCTGCGTTAAACTACTCACTCAGTCAACCCTCCCAAGCTCCCCAAGGCGAAATGCACATAATCATCAGAATACCGGACAGGGTATTGGAACTATATGATAATGGAAAATTGTTTAAGCGCTACCGGGTAGCAGTTGGCAAACGCGCAACACCCACGCCAATAGGGGAATGGAATATTGTGTATAAGGGTTGGAGCCCCAAAGAGGTAATGGGTACTCGCTGGATGGGGCTTGATATACCTTGGGGCAGTTATGGGATACATGGTACAAGTGCACCTTGGTCGATCGGCAGTTTTGCCAGCCATGGTTGTATACGCATGCGCAATCAGGACTCGGAAGAATTGTATGAATGGGTGCCTGTTGGGACACCTGTCGACATTCTTGGGGCAAAACCAGCTGTAAAGCGGGTATTGCGCCGGGGAAGTCAGGGGACTGATGTTATTGTGCTGCAACTTAAATTAGTAGAGTTAGGCTATTACCAGGAACGGGCTAAAGGAACTTTTGGCAAAGATACCGAAGCGGCATTACGGGCTTTTCAACGGGACAACAGATTACCGGAATCCGGTATTACTGATGAAAAAACCTTACAGTTGCTTAGGCTATAAAGAAAACTAAAAACAGATTCCCGTTGGCATGCTACCAGGGGAATCTGTTTTATTTATGGTATAATGGCGGCTTACTCTAGATTTGGCGTAAGCGTATTGTTTTTTCAATTCGTTCAAGTCCTACATTGATTATATCACGGGAGGTGGCATAAGAGAAACGGAGATATTCCTGGGTTTCGCCAATATTCCGCGCGCCAAAGGCCGTGCGGGGCAGTACTGCCACATCGGCATTATAGAGCAGGTATTGCTGTAGGGCTTTACTGTCAGCAAAGCCTAAACGTTGGCAGGCCTCCGTTACGTTCGGAAAAACATAGAAGGCGCCGTTCGGCGTTTTGCAGGAGAAGCCGGGAATGCGGTTTAACCCGGAAACAATCAAATCACGTCTGGCGGTAAACTCGGCAACCATGCTGTTGACAAAATCCTGCGAGCCGGTTAAAGCCTCAAGGCCACCGTATTGGACAAAGGTGTTGGTGCAAGACTCGCAGTTAGTAATTAGGCGGGCAATATGGATGGCTAACTCAGGCGGCATTACGCCATAGCCTAGGCGCCAGCCGGTCATCGCATAGGTTTTAGAAAAACCGTCAAGAATAATGGTGCGTTCCTGCATGCCAGGCTGAGAAGCTATGCTGGCAAAGGTTCCTGCATAGGTAATTCGGCTGTATATCTCATCAGATAATACCCATAGATCGTGTTTTGTAGCAAGTGCGGCAATATTTTTAATATCCTGGTCACTCAGCATGCCGCCGGTTGGGTTATGGGGACTGTTTAAAATAAGAAGCTTGGTTTTGGGGGTAATCAGTTTTTTCAGCTCATTTGTATCCAGACTGAAATCTTTCTCTTCGAGGATGGGGGCAGGGATAGGTACACCACCGGTAAAGCGGATGACAGATTCGTATATAGGAAAACCAGGATTGGGATAAATAACTTCGTCACCTGGATTAACTAAGGCGTGTAATACATAATAGATAATTGGTTTGCCACCAGGTGTGATAACTACTTGGTCAGGATTTACCTGGATAGTGCGGGTTTGGGCAATATAATTGGCAACAGCTTCTCTGAGCGGTAAAATTCCAGCGGAAGGACTATAATGAGTAAAGTTGTTTTGCAGAGCAGTAATGCCGGCCTGCTTAATGTTATCAGGAGTATCAAAATCAGGTTCGCCGATGGCAAAGCTCACAATATTGCGGCCGGCAGCTTTGAGGCGGTTTACTTCATTAAGTACTTCGAAGGCATTCTCAGTTCCCAGATTGTTTAAACGAGAGGCCAGTTTCATAAAAATACTCCCTTCTAGATATAGAATACTATAACTATTCGGGAGACTAGCTTAAAATCCTGTCTGCAGTCAAGGCAGCCAAAGACTTATAGGTATTTTCTGGCGATCAAATACAATTATACTAAAATCTATGCTTGCTGATAGTCGCGCCATATAGTGCTAAACCGTTTTGTGTCGATTTTAAAATCACCATGTGCCGAGTAAACGCGTCTTAAGATATTAGGTAGCGCCGCCTTGCCAGGAAAACCCTCTAATTCAGCCATTACCTGAATGATTTGAAATGCCATTTCACTAAGGCCCAGGACGCTCTTTGATTTATGAATGACCTCACCCAGATTTACCTGGCAGGTAGACCAAAGACCAGCATGTTCAACCGCTTGAATCAGCATAGCCATTTCTACGCCATAATTGGCAGGTATTTGCATTTTTAGCAGTGAATCGCGGTAAATAGCCACAGTTCCCGCTAATGGTTGTATATATCCGGAAAGGTTGGGGGAAAAGGTATTAATCCAGGGGCGTGCCAATATTTCTGTAACGCGTCCGCCGCCTAGCTCGAGACCAGCTGCTTCGACTCGCACCGGGCGGGAAAAGTACCCTTTGGAAAACTTTATCTCGGGATGGGTAAGCATAGGGCCTAATAGTCCATAGAAAAAGCGAGGGGTAATTGTTTCAATATCAGTATCCACCCATGCCAATATATCTGCGTCGGTAATATAGGCGCTTTTGTACATAGCCTCGCCTTTGCCTGTGTAGCTGCCCAGTTCGGGAGCTATGTCGGCATGCTGGTGGACTGGAATTCCATGTGATTGGGCAATTGATATTGTATTGTCGGTAGAATTAGAGTCGATGAGAATAATGTCGTCAATAACGCCGGCATCTTTTACCTCAAGAGCAGTCTCTATTACATTGCCAACAGTTTTTTCTTCATTCAGACTGGGTAGAATGATAGCTATCTTGACACCTAACTCTTTCTTACAAGTCCGCAGATACGAGGGTAGAGAGAAGTCGGCTGCTTCAAAGGTTCTTTCTCTCACCCAGCGATAAATGGCATCACTTTTATCAAATTCGATATCTTGTACTGGTCCGCGCACCAGTGTTATACTGCCGTCATATACTTGTTTTAGCAGAGTATAGAGGGGAGCAATTTCCGATTGTGCCAGCGGTGCACCAAAGAACAACATGCTATAGTGGGAGCTAATGCTTCTGACTAAATCAAAAATAGTGGCCTCACGTCGCCAGGTAATGGTAACATTATCAAACAGCGTATGGGCAGGCGCCACTACTGAAGACAGAAAGACTTCTTCTAGTTGAGGAATTTTCTCTTCTAAGTGGAAAATATGCGCCTCTTTGATTCCTGATTGTACCATAACGTCAAGAACCGACCGGGCATTACTGCCACCACGGAGAACTGCCGCGACTGGGCCTTTGACCCAACCATCTGTAATGGCGGCAATCTGTTCACGATGATTTGGGAGTTCAACTATATCTGCAATATCCTTAATTATGATTTGCGAGTCACCTTGAAGTGGCCATTTCTTAACCGATACGGTCATAACAATTCCCTCCTGATGCATTTTTGAAAGCTTATATATAATCAAATCACTTATGCTTTTTCAGGGCCACGTGCGATAGAATAAAAGGAGCCTGCCAATGACAGTCTCCTCTATACTTATACAAGTGTATTATTTACATATATTACCACGTAATTTTCTTGTAGTCAAGCAGTGTCAGCTTTGTTCCGTTTTAAGAATAAAATGACCAAGCAGGAGTAAGCTTTAGACTTGAGATTTTAGTTTAGCCTAAAAGTAGCGCCAATATAGATAGATATGAGAGATAATAATAGAAACTATCATAAGAGGAAAGGCAATCTTCAGATAGTGCTTAAAAGTAAGAGAAATACCATTTTTTTCGGCAATGCCAGCCACAATAACATTGGCTGAGGCACCGATAAGTGTGCCGTTGCCACCGAGACAGGCGCCAAGCGCTAATGACCACCATAGGGGATCCAAATTCATGCCGGAGAGTTGCCCCATCTCGAGGATCAGGGGAATCATAGTGGCAACAAAGGGGATGTTGTCAATAAAGGCTGAAGCAATGGCAGATACCCATAATACGATAAGAGCGGTTTGCAGCAAATCTCCGTGGGTTACAGTGAGTGTCCAATGGGCTAACTCACCAATTACGCCGGTTGCTTTTAAGCCGCCTACCAGCACAAACAGTCCAACAAAGAAGAAGATGGTAGGCCATTCAATATGCAGTAAAATATCTTCAGGCTCTTCCCGGCTGACCAGCATTAAGAGGATCGCTCCTGTAAAGGCAACAGTGGCTGATTCCAAATGAAGTACTCCATGGAAGACGAAAGCTGCAATGGTAATACCAAGGACGGTCAGGGATTTTTTTAATAGCTGCCAGTCCTTAATTTCATCTCTAAAATTGAGCTGCAAAATGGCTTGGCGGTTTTGGTCATCAACCTGTAAATCTTTACGGTAAATCAAGAGCAATAGGGCGATGGTTACAATTAAAATGATAAAAGCGATAGGAGACAGATGGATTAAAAAGGAGTTAAAGTCAAGGCCTACCGCACTACCGATCATAATGTTTGGGGGATCGCCGATTAAAGTAGCTGTACCACCGATGTTTGAGGCAATAATTTCTGAAATGAGAAACGGGGTAGGGTTAACCTGTAGTTTGTCGGTCAACGTTAGCGTTACCGGTACAATTAATAAGACGGTGGTGACATTGTCAAGAAAGGCCGATGCGATAGCTGTAATGAAGGAAAGCAGCGCCAGTAGACGCAACGGTTCACCGCGAGTGATACCGGCGGCCCAGATGGCAATGGCTTCAAATACGCCGGTACGGCGAGTAATGGTTACCAGGATCATCATACCAATTAATAGTCCGAGGGTATTAAAGTCAATATTATCTTTGAGTGCGGTTTCCTGAGTAAGAAAGCCAAGCAGCAGCATTAACATGCCACCAGCCGTAGCCACCACCATCCGGTGGATTTTTTCCGAGATAATCAGAGCATAGGTGATCAAAAATACAATAACTGAACCCCAAAAAGCAAAATCATGCAAAATAAATGCGCCTCCTAAAAAAGTAGAAGATATAAAATGGCAAAGAGAGCTTACAGTACAAACTCTCCTATAAATATATTATATCATTATGAAAATAATACGATAGTATCACAAGAGCAGTCAACCTTAATTCCATTTTTTCCTATGTGATTTTTCAGAGATAAGTTAGAATTATAGTTTGTCAGTAGAAATTTGTATGTAAGGGAAACTTGACAATAGAGCGCATCTTTGATTATGATATAATTAATAAAAAGTAAAATGTATTTCATGGGAGGAGCCTGTCACCAAGGGTTCCTTCTGTTTTTTTAGGAAAAACTACGTGGGAGGAGCTTGCTTTAAAGCTCCTCCCACGTAGTTTTTAAAGGGGGGTGTTCAGCTGCCGCTGATACTATATTTAGATAATGGTATTCAATGATGAATCATAAGAAGGAGATAAAGAATGGAAAGTAGTCAAGCAAGTATTGCCGTCGCCGTTTTTCTTGTGGCGTATGGTTTAATTATTTCTGAAAAAATTCATCGTACTGTTGTTGCATTGGCTGGAGCAGTACTTGTTGTTATGTTGGGGGTTTTAAGTCAGGAACAGGCTATTCACCATATCGATTTTAATACCTTAGGCCTCTTAGTCGGTATGATGGTTATTGTGGGTATTACTGGTGAAACTGGGCTATTCCGCTTTTTGGCCATTTGGGCTGCCAAGGCAGTTAACGGCAATCCCCTAAAGCTAATGATTGCCTTAAGTGTTATTACTGCGTTATGCTCAGCCCTGCTAGACAACGTGACAACTGTACTATTAATTGTTCCGGTAACACTGAGTATCACTAAGCAGCTCAGTGTCAAACCAGCCCCATATTTGATATCCCAAATTATTGCTTCCAATATAGGTGGAACTGCCACCTTAATAGGTGATCCGCCAAATATTATGATTGGGAGTGCGGTCAAGGAGTTGGACTTCTTGGCATTCGTTAATAATCTTGCCGGTATATCTATGGTTATTCTTGTTGTGACTATTGCGTTGCTTGCTTTAATCTATCACAAGCAACTTAAGACAACAGAAGAATTGAGCGCGAGAATTATGAGTCTTGAACCAGGTAAACAGATTCAAAATGTAAAACTGCTTAAGATCTGTTTAGCTGTTTTGACTTTGACTGTAACATTTTTCTTTTTTCATCAGCAACTGCATATGGAGTCGGCGACTGTGGCTATTTTTGGTGCCGTTTTGTTAATTATCCTTGCTAAAAAGAACTCTGATCATGACTTGGAACACATTTTTCACAAGGTAGAGTGGGTGGCGCTCCTCTTTTTCGTTGGTTTGTTTATCTTGGTTGGCGGGCTTGTTGATACAGGTGTGATTTCTCTGCTGGCTCAAAAGGCAATAGAACTTACTGCTGGCAATCCTACAACTACGGCCATGCTCATTTTATGGCTGAGCGCCATTGCCTCCGCGTTTGTTGATAATATTCCGTTTGTGGCTACTATGATTCCACTGATCAAGGATATGGGAGCATTGGGTGTAACTAATTTAGAACCGCTTTGGTGGAGCTTAGCGTTGGGAGCATGTCTGGGCGGCAATGGTACTCTCATTGGTGCTAGTGCCAATGTCATTGTGGCTGGGCTAGCCGCACAGGAAGGGTACCCGATATCTTTCATCAGGTTTATGAAAGTCGGCTTTCCACTAATGATATTGTCTATCATGATTGCAAGCATATATATTTTCCTACGGTACTTGAGCTAATACTGAATAGTAACTACAGAATAAGTTTAAGATATACACGGCACTAATAGAGCTAGCATGATGTAAATCTTAGGCGATGGAGGTAGTTAAATGGAGAAGCAAGTCATAGTGGCCATAGGGATCTTTCTGGTAACCTATGCCTTAATTATTTCCGAAAAATTTCATCGAACTATTGTTGCCATGATAGGCGGTTTGGCGATGGTTATTTTAGGCATTGTTGGTCAGAGCGAGGCACTCCACCATATCGACTTTAATACACTGGGCCTCTTGACAGGTATGATGATTATTGTTGCCATTACCGGGGAAACCGGAATTTTTAAGTATCTGGCCATCGCTGCTGCCAAAAGGGCTAAGGGAGACCCCTTGAAAATTCTCCTGTTCTTGGGAATAATTACGGCAGTAGCATCGGCTTTCCTTGATAATGTAACAACCGTTCTGTTAATGGTGCCAGTTACTTTCAGTATTACTCGCCAGCTTAACGTCAATCCAGAGCCTTATCTAATAACGCAAATTCTTACCTCGAATATCGGCGGTACAGCTACCCTCATCGGCGACCCGCCCAATATAATGATTGGCAGTGCGGTTACCGAACTAAGTTTTATGGATTTTATCAGTAATCTGGCTTTCATCGCAGCTATTATCTTAGTAGTAACGTTGGCTATTCTAGTGTGGATTTACCGCAACTCGTTAAAGACTACAGAAGCTTTAAAGCAAGAACTTATGAACATCGATGAAAGGCAGGTAATTACAGATCCGGCCTTATTACGCAAATGCCTGACCGTGTTATCGCTTACTATTTTTGGCTTTTTTCTCCATCAATTATTTCATCTTGAGTCGGCCACTGTCGCTTTAGCAGGGGCGTTTCTTCTCCTTTTGATAACGGCTAAATCTGATCATGATCTGGAACATGCTTTTAGCCGTGTCGAGTGGACTACTATTTTCTTTTTTGTGGGACTTTTTGTATTGGTGTCCGGCTTGATTGAGACAGGTATTATTTCGTCCCTTGCCAGTCAAGTCATGGTTATAACCAAAGGAGATATAACAGCAGCTTCCATGTTTGTTCTGTGGCTGAGTGCTATTGCGTCTGGCTTTATCGATAATATTCCCTTTGTTGCCACCATGATTCCCATGATTCAGGATATGGGCAACTTAGGTATTGCTAATCTAAAGCCGCTCTGGTGGAGTTTGGCGTTAGGCGCTTGTCTGGGGGGCAATGGTAGTCTTATTGGGTCAAGTGCTAACCTAATTGTCGCTGGGTTAGCCGCTCAGGAGGGGCATCATATATCGTTTATGCGTTTCTTACTAATTGGGTTTCCCCTCATGCTGCTATCTATTGTAATATCGACCATTTATATTTATGTTAGGTATTTATAGTCAATGCCTAGTAGAGGAGGTTAGATAAGTGAGTTTTAGCCCGAGGCTGGAAGTCGATCTCGATAAGATCAAATATAACGCGGCTAAGATTGTAGAGTTATGCCACGGAGAAGGGATTTCTGTCCTGGGAGTTACCAAAGGATTTACCGCAATTCCGCAAATTGTCACAGCCATCCTAGAAGGTGGTGTGGACGGGCTAGCTGATGCCAGAATGGAAAATATCTTTGAATTACGAAAGGCTGGTTTTGCTGTACCAATAACTTTGCTCCGCATTCCACGATTAAGCAATGTGGACAATGTAGTAAAATATAGCAACGTAAGTGTCAACTCCGAAATAACTGTTATTCAGGCCTTGGGTCAGACGGCTGTAAAAATGGGAACAACTCATCATATTATTCTAATGGTTGATGTTGGTGATTTGCGTGAAGGCATTTTGACAGAGCATGTTCTGGATAATGTTCGGCGGATAGTGGAAATAGAAGGAATTATGCTAGATGGGATTGGAACCAATATGGGGTGTTTTGGTGGAGTGTTGCCAGAGTACAGTAATCTCAATATTTTAGTGAGCCTTGGCAAAATGATTACGGCCAAACTGGGTATTAGTCTCGAAGTTCTCTCAGGTGGTGGTACGTCATCGCTTTTGCTTGTGGAAAAGGGTGAAATGCCTAGCGGTGTAAATCAGCTGCGTATTGGGGAAGGAATGCTGCTGGGGACTGATACGACAAATCACCGTAACATTGAATGGCTAAAAAATGATGCTTTTATTTTGAAAGCCGAAGTAATTGAGGTTAAAGCCAAACCGTCGGTGCCAATTGGTAATATTGGGCGGGATGCCTTCGGCAATATTCCGGAATTTGCCGATGTAGGCATTAGAAATCGGGCTATTGTTGCCTTCGGTAAGCAGGACGGCTATATCGAAGGACTCATTCCTAGGGAACAGGGGATAACGATTTTAGGTGCTAGCAGTGATCATATGATTCTTGATATTACTGAGGCGGAAAGAAAAATCCGGGTGGGGGATGAATTAGCTTTTTGCGTTAATTATGCAGGGCTGCTTTCGGTGAGCCAATCCCGGTATGTAAAAAAAGTGTTTAGAAAGGATCAGATATGGTTGAATTAGTTACTGAAATAGAACCCAAGCTGCTTGAGCGGCTGGTACAATTGGAAAGAGAAGCCTTTGGCGTTGGGGGAATGAACGAGTGGCATCTTGTTCCCGTGATCCGGCACGGGAGAGTGTTTGTGATCAAAGACAACGATGTAGTGGTTGGTGAAGTCCAATACATGCTGGATTGGGATAAGCCTGGACTGGCATATCTATTTGGTGTGTCGGTAGCAAGTGAAGTTCGCGGCAAGGGAATAGGAACTGAACTTCTTATCAATAGTATAAAGAGTTTATTCGAGGATAAGGTTACTACCGTCGAGCTTACGGTGGAGGCCAATAACCTAGCGGCAATTAAGGTGTATAAAGAAAAACTGGGATTTGAAGTAACTGAGTTCAGAGAAAACGAATATGGACCAGGACAAGACCGGCTGGTTATGGTACTCACCAGCGACAAGTTTGCCGGGATAATGTAATGAAAAAACCGCGAAGCAGGGAGCATATCAGTTCCCATACTTCGCGGTTTTTATAGCTATTTCTTGAGTCGTTTGGTTATAATCCGGGCAGCATGTACACCGCTGGCACTGGCCTGCGATAAGCCACGGGTAATACCGGCACCATCGCCAATAGCGAACATGTTTTCAATCTCGGTTTCCAATTCACCGGTCAGCTTCAGGCGAGAACTGTAGAATTTGACTTCAACACCATAAAGCAGCGTGTCGTCATTGGTCATGCCTGGGGCAATTTTATTAAGGGCATAAATCATCTCAATAATATTGTCAAGATGCCGTTTGGGCAGTACTAAACTCAAATCGCCAGGAGTTGCTTTGAGGGTAGGGTGGGTAAAGCTTTTGCTCAAACGGTGTTCATTGGTACGGCGGCCTTTTAAGAGATCGCCGAAACGCTGCAGTAGCACGCCGCCACCAAGCATGTTGGAAAAGGAAGCAATGCGTTTACCATATTGGTGGGGTTCAGTGAAAGGTTCGGTAAATTTATTGCTGACTAGCAGCGCAAAATTGGTGTTTTTGCTGTGCAGCTTTTCATCACGGTAGCTATGACCATTGACTGTGACAATACCGTCCGTATTTTCGGCGACAACATAACCTTTGGGGTTCATGCAGAAGGTACGGACTAAGTCGCCATATTGTTTAGTCCGGTATACCAGCTTGGCCTCATACACTTCATCAGTTATATGCTGAAATACCTCAGCCGGGATTTCTACCCGTACGCCAACATCTACTTGATTGTTGGTTAGCGACAGACCTAGGTCGCGGCATTGATGAGAAAACCACTCAGAACCGGCGCGCCCAGGTGCAGCAATCAGATAGTCGCATTCGATGCTGCCGTCTTTGACAGTTTCCAGGGTAAAGGTGCTGCCTTGCTTTTTTATGGAATTCACTGTTGTGCCAAATCGCATCGTGATGTTCTTTTTCAGATAATCATAGATGATTTGCAGGATTTTTAAATTATTTTCTGTGCCTAGGTGACGAACCTTAGCATCCAGTAAGTGTAGATCAAACTTCAAGGCCTCTTTGCCCAGGCTGCTGTTTTGTGTGCTGAAGTATTCAGCCGGGGCACCATATTTCAAGTTGATTTGGTCAACATAGTCGATTAAATCAAGTACGGTCTGGTCAGGAAGATACTCATTCAGCCAGCCGCCAAACTGGGTGGTGAAATTATATTTACCGTCAGAGAAAGCACCGGCGCCGCCAAAACCGCGCATGATGCCGCACGGGTTGCATTTTATACAGGAAGGCACTTTTTTATCAGAGATGGGACATTGCCGGGAATAGATGTCATGTCCGGCTTCTATCAGAACAATATTAATTGAGGGATTATTGAGGACAAGCTCATAAGCGGCAAATACGCCGGCCGGGCCACCGCCGACAATACCAATATCAAATTTATTAGCCATGGTAAACCCACCTTTTTTTATTTTTGGTGCACAACCTTATATATTATACTTTACCAAATATTGATTGTAAATAGCAAATTAATCAAAAAATAATCAGAAAAGTATTCACGTTTTGTTCACAGTTTGGTCACACTTTGGCTGAAATAATACGTTATACTAAAGTCAAATACAAACAAGGAGTGATTGACATGAAAAAAATAACTGGATTAGCATTAACGGGAGCGCTGATACTAACACTGGCAGGAGCCGTAGCTTTTGCAGCTCCGGGAAACAATTTCGGCACAGGCTGCCCTTTCAACGGTCAACCGGGACAGCAGGTCAACCTGACTGATGAACAAAAAGCGCAAATGGCTACCTGGCAGCAAGAGCGGTTCGAACACAGGAAACAAGTGCTGCAGAAAAAGGTTGAATGGGGCTGGCTGACTCAGGCTCAGGCTGATGAGCAGATTTCTCTCATGGAACAGCGTCAAAAAGACGGTAATTTCGGTAAGGGAATGATGGGGCGCGGTCATGGTCATATGGGACAAGGACGGGGCATGGGGCCTATGAACGGAATTTGTAGTAATAACAACGTTCCGGCTCAACAATAATAATATTGGGTGAAAGAGCCTGTCGCAAAAGCGGCAGGCTCTTTTGAACAGATGCAGCTTATGGTATGCTTGAAGTAAGAGGTGGTAATCGTGACAGGTAAAACAGTATTATTGGTTGATGATGAACAAGCCATCAGGGAATTACTGGCGCTTTATCTTGCAAAAGAAGGTTTCAACGTATTGGAAGCCGCCGATGGTGCGCAAGCCCTAATTAAAAACCAGGAATACAAACCGGATATTATCATTTTAGATATTATGATGCCTGTTCTGGATGGTCTTGAAGTGTGCCGCCAGATTCGAAAGGTTTCAAGCATACCTATTATTATGCTGACTTCGCGGGCTGAAGATGAGGATCGCATTATGGGGCTTGAGCTCGGGGCAGATGATTATGTGACAAAGCCCTTCAACTCCCGGGAGGTCGTTGCCAGAGTTAAGGCGGTTTTGCGCCGTTTGGCTGTACCGCAGCAACAGCCAGCAGAAGCTTTATGCTACCCGCAGTTGGTAATTGACATGGCCAAGCATACAGTTACAGCGTTTGGACAAGAGATTGCCTTTGCCAATAAAGAAATGGAACTATTATGGGAACTGGCCGCTCAGCCGGGACGGGCATTTTCCCGTGAACAGTTGCTAGAAAGTGTCTGGGGCTATAGCTATTGTGGCGATACGCGTACTGTCGATACGCACATTAAACGCATTCGGAAAAAATTAAGTATTAACGAGGCCTCGCCCTGGGATATAAAAACAGTATGGGGCATTGGCTACAAGTTTGAGGTGAAAAAGTGAGGATATCGCTGCAACACAAATTATTGGGTAGTTTTATTGCTGTCGTTACTTTAGTGTTGGCTACTGTGTCTGCAGGAGTTTCCCTCTCCATTCGCGATTACTTTTTTGCCAGCAAACAACGCGAGCTGACAGACAAAGCCTATGAAACAGCGCGGGTAGTCAACCGTTATTACGCCGGAGATATCAACTATGGTCAGTTGGCTGGTTTTATCAACAGTATTGATAGTTTACTCAGTGCCCGGGTTTGGGTGGTAGATAGTTCCTTGAATTTAATTGCTGCCTCCGAGGAGCAGCAAGCACCAGCAGGCGGCATGCGCCAGCGAGCCAGGATGATGAAAAAAAGTCCTATGGAGATGGGACAGGACTGTGACATGCCAGACGGTCAAGGCAAAATGCTGCGCCACGGCGCCGGTATGGGACATGGTATGATGTCAGGTGTGGCGCCAGATAAGCCGGCAGGTAAGAATGGAGAGGCCGGACAATTATCAAGCCTTGCAGCGATCAGTGGCATTGATGAAGTTAAACAACAGTTGGCAACTGCCAGCGGGACTCCCTGGGCAAAAAAAGTATATCATCCTTATTATGAGGAGAATATGCTGCTTGTTGCTGTGCCGCTGAATCAAACTGCGGGTCAGGTGCAAGGGACTGTACTTATTAATGCGCCGTTGGCCGGCTTTGATGATTTTCTCAGT
Organism: Bacillota bacterium; assembly: GCA_023443285.1. GTDB lineage: Bacteria > Bacillota > Negativicutes > Sporomusales > Sporomusaceae > Sporomusa. The sequence continues at coordinate 15,969 of JAEZVB010000078.1, read as the reverse complement.
CGGATTTACTGGTATATTGCTGCAGCTGGAGCGGTGGGGCTATTGATTACGATATTTATTGCTAATTATCTTTCAACAAGCATTATTCGGCCACTGCGGTCAATGCAGGCAGTAGCTTCCGCTATGGCTAGTGGAGATTATTCGGTTCAGGCCAAAGTTGAGACAAACGATGAGGTTGGCGATTTAAGTAGGTCGTTAAACTTATTGGTTAAAGCACTCAATGATTTTGTCAGTAAAACCGAAAAAACCGATAAGCTCAGGCGTGACTTTGTTGCCAATGTGTCCCATGAGCTGAGAACACCGCTTACCATTATGCGCGGCTATAATGAAGCGCTGCTGGACGGGACAATCTCCCAGCCTGACCAGGTCGAGAAATACCACAAGGTCATGCGCGACGAATCCATCCGGTTGCAAAAGCTGATCAATGAGCTGTTAGACCTCAGTCATCTGGAGGCTCGCACCGCTACTCTTGATACAGAATGGGTATCTCTAGCGGAAATCGTGGATAATATTGTAACTTTGTTTAAGCAGCAAAGCTACGAAAAGGGCGTTGCGCTGCGAACAGAGATTGCTAATGGTTTGCCGGAAATTCAGGCTAACGGTGACCGCTTGACCCAACTAGTTCTTATTCTGCTGGATAATGCGCTAAAGTTTACTTCGACCGGCGGGACAATTACCATTAGTTTGGACGCAGCCGATCAGGTGCTTACCCTGCGCATTGCTGATACTGGCGCAGGAATTCCCCCTGAAGATTTGCCTTATATCTGGGAACGTTTTTATAAAGCAGACAAATCCCATACCCGGGCTGCAGGCGGTACCGGGTTAGGGCTAGCCATTGCCAAGGAGATCATTAACTTGCATGGTGCTCAGGTTGAGGTAGCAAGTGAGCTTGGTAAGGGAACGGTGTTTAGTATTCACTTTGCTATAGGACTTTAAGCGAAATATAATAGTAGTGACAAGAAAGAACATATGTTTGAAAAGCAATTGACTCAAATGGATATGACATGTTAATATATATTCATAACTTTCAAAAGAATGGTGATTGACATGTATATCAACAAGGTAAAAATAAAAGAGGCTATGGATGCTCTGGGCATCTCTACGCAGAATCAGCTTGCGGAGCGGTTAGGGATTACCAAAAATCAGCTATCTGTTATGCTTTCTGATAAATATAATCCTTTTAAAAGTAATTTCGAAGAGCTTTGCCATGTTTTAAATGTGGAACCGGATATGATAATGGAATATCCTAACCATTACAATATTACTAAACCACAGGATATTGTAATTAAGCCCAATGATATTACGGCGATAGAATTGTTCGCTGGTGGCGGCGGGTTGGCATTGGGTTTAGAGCAAGCAGGCATAAAAACGTTGGCGCATGTTGAATTTGATAAATATTGCTGTGAAACACTAAGAAGCAACCGGCCAAACTGGAATGTTATCTGTGATGATATCCGGAATGTGGATTTTAGCCAATATAAGGGGAAAGTAGATATTATTACAGGCGGTTTTCCTTGTCAAGCATTTAGTTATGCTGGAAAGAAATTGGGTTTTGAAGATACCCGGGGAACGTTATTTTATGAATTTGCACGTTGCATAAAAGAAACGGATCCATTGGTTTTCATGGCTGAAAACGTTCGTGGACTGTTGTCACATGATAATGGCCGAACATTGGAAACTATTATTAGTGTTTTTGAGGAGCTTAATTATCAGGTAGAATACAAACTTTTAAATGCTTATGATTATGGTGTGCCGCAAAAAAGGGAACGTATCGTCATCATTGGTACTAAAGAAGGTATTTGTGCTGCTTATCCAAAACAGGCAGTTAAAAAGAAAACGCTGCGGGATGCTTTACAAAATGTCCCTGAATCCGAAGGCCAGAAATATAGTCCGGCCAAAAAAACGGTTTTAGATTTAGTGCCGCCGGGGGGGTGTTGGCGTGACCTTCCAGGGGAAATTCAAAAAGCATATATGGGAAAAAGCTACGATAGTACCGGTGGGCGTACCGGGATGGCACGACGAATTGCCTGGACAGAACCGTGTCTGACCTTGACTTGTTCGCCAAGTCAAAAACAGACGGAACGCTGTCATCCTGATGAAACACGGCCGTTTACTGTGCGCGAATATGCGAGAATTCAGACCTTTCCTGATGATTGGAACTTTTCTGGGGGAATAGGAGAAAAATATAAACAAATTGGTAATGCTGTTCCAGTTTATCTGGCAAAGCAGTTAGGGCAACAATTGGTCAAAGCTATTCAAGAGTATAAAATAGAAATATTAAAGCAAGAGGCATGATGCTTATGCATTCTGCCTCTTGCTAATTTCTCCGGCAAGGTCTGTAATGGCTTGTTCTATTAAAATACGGCTGTCCATTTCAACTGCCACTTCGGCAAAGACATTAATTAATTCGTCATAGAAGCTTTCACTACCGGTAAGATGGTGCCAAAAATCTTTTCCTACCAAAACGGAATATTCTTCATTTATTTTTTTGTAATGCACAGACAGTTCAGCGAAGTTACCGTAAAACACGCCGACAAGACAGTCGATGCTAGGGTTAATGTCTGTACTTCGATTTGTTCTGGCTAAATGCTTAATAGCTGTAAAATGGTTTTTAATTGTGGTGACATCATCATAATTAATCGTATTAGGGCCGGCCTTTATTTGGCAGTATTTTCTTCTATTGTCTATTGCGTCGATGAATTCTATATCTATGCCAGAAGTCGTAGAAGCATAACCAGATAAAACATCGTTACAGAAAAATTGAAGCTGTGTGCCAAATATTGTGCTGATTGAAGTTCCTAAAATGCGCGGATAAATTAATGCTTTTGCAATATTTTCCGGTGAATTGTTGCCAAAAGCAAAATTGGCTAAATATTTATCAAGAAATGGATTTACAGTAAAGTTCTTTAGTTTTGCAAGTTTTTTCGTATTAGCTTGATGGCGCTCTACAATTCGTGTTCTAAAGAAGAGTTTCGCTTTGGCAAGAATAGCTTTTGTTTGTTGTTCATCCATAATATAACTCCTAAATCTAATGATGATTTATTATAACAAAACGCACTATAAAAGTAAATTTTAACCAAAACATAATATTCAGGAAAAATATTTATTGTCAAACGTATTGTGAGTATGTTATTATTTTAACAGATACAACCAAGAAGGTTGTGCATATAAGTCAAAACAACAAGATACAGGCGCAAATAGCCACGAAGGTATTACGGTTAAGAATGACCGTAGATCTTTGTGGCTTTTATTTTTTGGAGGTGGCGTGTTTAATTTCTCTAAAAATTAATGTCAAACAAGATATGGGGAGGAAAAATGGAAGTTATTACTAGTAGTGTTGAATTGTTTAAAAAAGGCGGTTTGGTAATGTATCCGCTGCTCTTATGCTCACTTATGGTTGTAACGATTGCTATTGAGCGGTACTTGTATTACCGTAAGGCAGCTACCGATCATAAAAAACTTTTGCCTGAACTGACAACCCGACTTAATAACGATAACTGGGGCGGGGCGAAAAGTGTGTGCAATGATGCTGGGGGTGTAACAGGCATGATGTTGTCGAGAGGGTTAGATAACATTCATTTTGATGCCTGTGACTTAGAAAGTGCTATGACTAATGCGGCGGCGCAGTCGGCCGCAAAACTCCGGGAAAAGCTTGGTTATCTGGATACGATTGTTACTTTGTCACCGCTCTTAGGGTTATTAGGCACAGTTGTGGGTATGATTTCATCTTTTAGCATTATGAATATTAAGACAGGGCAGCCGCAGGCAATTACCGGCGGTGTCGGTGAGGCGCTTGTGGCAACAGCTACCGGACTCTGTGTAGCTGTTATGGCACTTATTGTCCATACCTACTATAGCCATTGGCTTGATACCATTATTAATGGCATGGAAGAGTGCGGAGCAGTGTTAGCTGAAGCCAAGAGACGGAGTGACAGACGTGAAACTGCGTAGTTTGCGAATAGAGCGTCAGCCTAAGCTAATGATCATTCCCATGATTGATATTATTTTCTTTTTGTTGGTGTTTTTTATGATGAGCACATTGTACATGGTGGAGCAGCGGACACTGCCTGTCAATTTGCCGCAGGCTTCGTCGTCGCAGTCCGATATGGCCAAGAATGTGACAATTACGATTGCAAAGGATGGGGCTGTTTATATTGATCAGGAACAGATTCCACCCGAACTGTTCAAAGCCCGTGTTCAGGCGCAGCTTGCCCGTCAGATCGAAACAGCCTTTGTGCTTAGAGCAGACAAGCAGGCTGAATATGGCCGGGTTGTGATGGTGTTGGATGATCTTAAAGGCTTGGGTGTAAAAAAAATAGCTGTGGCTACTGAGCAGACGCAGAGGTGAGAGGTATGTTTAAACAATCCTATGGTCGGCGTGCAGCAATACTCTCGTGCTGCATCCACTGCCTGCTGTTTATCGGGGCAGGGTGGCTGGGCGGTGATCTGTTCAGCAAAGCAGCAGAACCAGAAACCATTGAAATGGAGCTGATTAGCAGTGTGGCTCTGCCGGAACAGGCGGTTCCGGTACCCATAACTATACCGCAGGCGTCTGCTCCGGTTGAGAAACCTGTGGTTCCCGATCAATCCCGGCCAATGCCGGCTGTCCCCCAGCCACTCGCATCCAGCGATGTTGTTGCTGATCGTTTCAGTCCGGTTGCCGCGCCGTCTGCCGGCAGTCCGGCCGCTGAAGAGGTGCCGGCTTTAGCCACAGGCCAAACGACCGGTGTGGTCGCACCTCCGGCACCGAAAAGAATAGCGGCACCGCGTATTTTAAATAAGGTTGAGCCGGACTACCCGCAAGATGCCAGGCAAGAGGGGGTTAGCGGCACAGTGGGAGTAAAAGTGGAAGTATTGGAAAATGGCCGTCCAGGGGAGGTAATGGTTGCACGGTCTTCTGGCCGGCGATCTTTAGATGAAGCTGCAGTGCAGGCGGTCCGTCAGTGGCGCTTTGTGCCTGCACAGGAGACTGGCAGCGGCCAGGCCGTACGGTGTTTTACTACGTTTTCGATAGTTTTTGAATTGAGCTAAACGAGACAATTCTGGAGGAATAGATATGAACGGTAGTAGAAAAGTACTAGCTATTGTGGCAGTTGCCGGTATGATTATGGCAGGGACTCCTGTAATGGCAGAGGAAGCACCGACATATAGTCTTGAAGAGATTGTAATTCAAGCAGAAAGTGTGCAAAAAGATAAGGCATATACGACAGTCAGTGTTAAAATGGTAAGTCCGGGTAAAGCCGCTTCTATCCCTGAACTGTTAAGAGGCTCGGCAGGTATTGATATTCAGCAGCGGGCTGGTGCTGGTGACAATCAAGACAATACGGTAAAACTGAGGGGCTTTGATGCCAGACGTTATACTGTTCTTTTAAATGGCCGTCAAATTAATGCTGCTGGGGTTATGGGCGGACAATATGTTGACTGGACAACGATTCCTTTAAACACAGTAGAGAAGATTCAAATCATTAAAGGCGGTAAATCAGCGGCTCATGGCAACACGCTGGGCGGGGTAATCAATATTATTACCCGGGAAAAAGGCGTTAACGGCGGCGAAATTAATATTCTGTCCGGCAGTAACGGCAGATATGATTATTTGTTCAATTATGGCGGCTCAGCAGGAAAATGGAATTTTAATATTATCGCTAATAAGACAGGCTCGGATGCTTTTCTGCGCAATAATGATTATGATGCCGAGCAATATGGCTTGAGACTGAACTATGATATTACACCTAATGACAATATTGCTGTTGGTTTTAATAAGACAGATACCAAACGCGGTTTTATTCGCGCTAACCAGCCAGGTACTGCCAACTATGATCCTGCCTTTCCCATCAGTGATGGCGAGACTTTGTCACCCGGTGGTCCAATGACAACCCCTAATCCGGGAGCATTCTGGGAAAAACATAATATCTATTATGATTTTGCCTATAGACACAATACCGAAAAAGGCTTTTGGCGAATTGATTATTGGAAAAACGATGAAAAACGGCGCGAAGTTAACTATAATGCTGCTGGTACTCAGATCGTGCTGGATCGCACGGTTGTCAGCGATAAATCAGATAATATCGGTTTTTCCGGACAAGTAAAGAACAACGGTCATACTATTGGGTATGGCGGTGAGTATAAGCGGTTGCGCTACGGTTATGGTACATATGCTGTGCAGCCGGCTGGCTCGGGTGGTTTATATCCCTCCCAAAAGATGGATTTGTGGGGAGCTTATGTTGATGACAGCTGGAAGCTGGACAAGCGTTGGTCAGCTTATCTGGGTCTGCGGTATGACCATTTGTCTGCCAGTAAAGATGATGCAAGCGCAACCAATATGCAGGATTATGATGCCGGGGCACTGTCTCCCAAGATGAGTTTGTCTTTCAAAAATAATGATACAACGACTACCTTTATTTCGGTAAACAGATTGTGGCGGGCTCCGTCAATGGCTGAATACTACTGGTGGAGCAATCAGTATAATACGGCTGTTGCCAGTCCGGGCTATCATAAACAGCTAAAGCCTGAGCAGGGCTATAGTTACGAGATTGGAGTCGAACAAAAAGTCAGTGCGAAATATAATACAAAATTGACGTTGTATCGCCAGAATATTAATGATTATATTAATTTTCAGCATGTGAATCCATTTTGGTGCTATAACATTGATAAGGTAAAAGTATGGGGAGCAGAATGGGAGAATGTGTATAAATTAAATGATAGAAACACACTCACGTTTAATTATACCAATCAGCATACGGCAAAAGTCGGGACAGGTAACACGAATGCAGGTATGGCTGGAGAGCTTGATTTCCGGCCGCAGCATAAGGCATCCCTTGCTTACTATTATGACGCCAAGCCTTGGCAGTTACGGTATAGTATAAACTTTACAAGCTCACAAAAAGGTTTATATAACAACAATCAGTCGTATGGTCAAATCGGTGGTTATACCACTCATAACCTGGCAATTGTACGCGAGCTTGACAAAACAAGAACAGTCAGCCTTTATGTAGATAATATCTTTGACAAGCAATATGTAGAACAAATTGGCTATCCGCTGCCTGGACGTTCGTACTATGTCAGTCTGACTCAAAAAATTTAGGACAAAGCTAGGAAGGTGAACCATGAGCTATACGCGAAAATTAATTAATGTTGCTATGTTTATCGCTCTTGGAGTAACACTGCCGATAGCTTTCCACTTTTTTGGCGGTGCAGGGTCGGTATTTCTTCCGATGCATATCCCGGTATTGATGGCAGGATTACTGCTTGGAGTAAAAGGTGGTATGGCTGCTGGGGTGCTGACTCCCGTTGTCAGCAGCATTATCACCGGAATGCCTCCTATAATGCCAATGCTGCCGATTATGGTAGTCGAATTAGGGGTATATGGGGTTGTAGCGGGATATCTGTACAGGCAGTGCAAACTTCCCTTAGTTTGGTCACTTATTGGAGCCATGGTGGCAGGCCGTTTGGCCGCTGCGCTTGTAGTAGCTGGTATGGTTGCTGTGTTGGCCGTTAAGCTGAAATCACTGACATATATTTTAGGAGCCATTTCTACAGGATTACCTGGGATCGTTATACAATTACTATTTGTCCCGTTGCTGGTTAGAAAGCTTCAGGCAGTAGCCGGGACGTTTAAGCAGGTGAAATTACATGGGTAGTGAACGCGAGTTTTTTGATAAAATTGCCGGACAATGGGATAGTACTCGTTTAATTGATGCAAAAAAAATAGCTGAGCTTGTAAATATGGCAGGATTAGAGTCCGGCTTTAAAGTATTGGATGCTGGTAGCGGCACTGGTGTACTGCTACCTTTCTTAAAAGAGGCTGTTGGTGTGCCAGGGAAAATTACGGCAGTAGATTTTTCGGCTAATATGTTGGCAAAGGCTGAGGAAAAATACGGCTGTCTTGGGGATATTACTTTTGCTGTTGCCGATGTTATGGAGTTTTTGCCAAAGAGCGGCCTATTTGATGCCGTGGTATGTTTTAATTTTTTTCCGCATATTAAGGAAAAACAATTATTCATGTCCCTTGCGCGCAATCAATTGCAAGACGGCGGAACTTTAGTTATCATGCATGACATTTCCCGGCATCAAGTGAATGCTATTCATCAGGATAGCGCTGTTGTCAAAAATGACCGCCTGCCAGATGGAGAGACTGTTGGCGGTTGGCTGACAACTGCCGGATATCAAGTAACCCAAACTATAGATACGGATGACCGCTATTTCATTAAAGCGGTAAATGCTGGTAAAAAATAGGAATGTCGTAAGTTGGAAATTTACGCATAGCAGAATCTTTTTAGAAAAACTCATATATACACAAACGTAGGTATGAAGCCAACGGTAAAGACCCAGGCTTCATATCTTATTTATAGAATCTTCATGATTCTTATATTTGAGTTAATCATACAATTTTTTTGTAAAAGTGTGTCAATCCATGTTTCGATGGTTTTATCGTGCCAATTAGTTTAAACTATAATAACCAAAAGAAAAAAATCACAAAATATATTTACAAAATACCATATAAATGCTAAGATTTGACCTAGAAAAGCGAATTTTGAAAATTCGCAGATATGATCGATGTCATGGTGCCGGTTAAAATGACAAATAAAACAGCATAGTTGATGAAAATATGGTATGAAACCATTGGGGAGCAAAAAAATGCTCTCCTTGGTTTCATACTTTTTTATTGTGCAATACAGAGGAACAACTGGCCAGGTACATAGCGTATTACCGGCCTGGATACCGCAGATCAGATGCTAGTCATCCTGCAAACAAATGCCGACAAAGCAGGCCTGGCAGCAAACATTATAACCCGCCAGGCTGACTGGAACGAATTACCGTCCGATCCAGCCTATGATGTGGCGTTTGCCGCAAAGAGCCCGGCGATTAGCGATTATGCCAATCTCATGGATTATGTGGTGGAAAGTTTAATAGGTATGACCTTATGATGCCATATGAAATGGCATCGGTACCTATTAACTTTAAATAACAATAAATTGTGAAACATGGCCATGATGGTCTGATTTGTCGGCATGCAATGCCTGCAAATAGACAATTATGGCTATTTTGGGGTTAAAGGCAGGTGAGCGATCAGCAATTGATTCTGTACTACCAATAATTACAAGAGAGGAGAATACCTTTTGCAAACACCTGTACACAAACGCACCGCCCTGTCGTTGGCGGTATTATCCTGGCTGTGCCTTTCCTGTCAACTACCCGGTATGGCTGCTCCCGAGGAAACACCGGAGTATAATTTGGAAACCGTTATTGTTAGCGGCAGCGGCATAAACGATACCAACGAAAACCAGAAAAAGGTCTCCATTAATGTTAAAGACAAGATTGACGCCGGCCAAATAGCCAGTGTCACCGACCTATTAAAGGATGTAGCCGGTTTTACCGTCCAAACCAGTCCGCAAGGCGGCACCCAGGTTACCATGCGCGGGCTCAGCAATGACCGCTTCTTGGTGGCCATTAACGGCAATGTCCTGGAGAATCAAGGCGGGCTGATGCGCGGCCGCGGCCTGGAATGGGACATGATTCCAATTAACAACGTCAAAAAAATTGAAATTATTCGTGGCGCCAGCTCAGCTGCCTATGGCGGCTCCTGGGGAGGAATTGTCAATATTGTCACTATCCAGGAACCCGGGGAAGTCAAAACCGATATAAAAACCAGCTATGGCAGTTTCAATACCAGCAAGCATACCTTTGCTAACCAAGGAACCAGCAGTGACGGCAAGTTTTCCTGGACTGTAAGCGCCAACAAACGCGAGTCGGACGGTTTTTACCGCAATAACTGGAGTGACGCCAAGGATGTCAACCTTAACTTGGCCTATCAACTGTCGTCAGACAAAAAACTCACCTTTGCCTGGACCCATATGGAACGCCAAGAGGGTTCTATTGTCGGCAACCGCCCTGGTTCCACCAATGGTTATGACCCAGCCTACCCCACCGTGCCTGATGCCCCCTCGTTTGGCACTCCTGGCTCGCCGTGGATCGACGGCAGTTACCGTTCCTGGTATGGCAACAACTACTCGGTAAACTATAACGCTGGCCAATCTAAACTTAACCTATTCAAAAACGAGCAGTATCGCACTGAATGGGTACGAACCAAGCTGCGCCCCAATCTGTCCAAAAGCTGGGAGTCCAATCTGGAGACCCAGGGGGTTAGCTGGCAAAACACCATAACCCGCAATAAACACAAACTTACCTACGGTATCCAATATAATAATATGGACTATGACCTCATAAGCTCCCAATCAGCTTTAAAAACCAGCATGTCTAGTGTATTTTTACAGGACAACTGGCAACTACGAGATAATGTAATTATCGGGCTGGGAGCCAGATATGACCGCCACAACCTGGATATGACAGTTTCAAATCCGGCACTAACGCAAAAACCTCGCAATGACACCACCTCGCAGCTCAGCCCTAAACTCAGTGCAACCTATAACGTAAATAAAACTGAGGCCTTTTTTGCCAGTGTCAGCTCGGTCTTCCGGCCGCCGACAGCCTCTGACTACTATCGTTGGAGCGGAAACTATTTTGACTGGTCGGCTGGCAGCAACCCCCGCCTAGGAGCGGCCGCATTGGGCTTCACCACCCAGGCACAGTGGCAGCAGGCCATGGGAGTAATCGTCCCTGAACACGGCATAGCCTATGAACTGGGCTGGAAAAAACAGCTGAATGACCGGCTTAATTGGCGCATAACCGGCTATGTAAACGATATTAATGACTATATCAACAGCTACAGCCCGCCCGGCAGTAAGGGCTATCCGCCGACCTACAATATCAAAAACGCAAAAATCAAAGGCTTAGAGGTCTCAGCTGATTATGCCCTGAATGATAAACTTACCATCGTTTCAGCCTTTACCAATCAAATCGGCTCCAAAAGCGGCGACAATATGGATCCCGGTGGTACAGCCCTCAATAATATTCCCCGCAATACCTTGAATGTCGGCATCCGCTACAACAACAAGCAAGGCTTCAGCGCCGCCCTGGATACCCGCTATACCAGCGAACGGATTACCGGCGGTACCACCCTGGGCGGTTACACCACCACCGATCTGTCATTCGCCCTACAGCGAAAAAACTCCACCGTCAGCCTGGCCATAAACAATATCTTCAATAAGAAATATCAGGAAACCTCCGGCTACGAACTTCCGGGAACAACCTACTGTGTTGCTTGGCAAACAAGCTTCTAAAAGCCAGAGTGCTGTAAAGTACTGCCGCCGAAATTAAAAAATTCAAAGAGGGTCAGTATTTAGACGGCAGTTATCGTAAATTTGATACGAAAAACTATGCTTTAAGCTAGGGTTGGAATTGACGTCTGAGTATCAATTTTCAAAAAATCTGGGAATGGTACTCAGCTATACCACTCAGAATGGCAGCAAAAGCGGCGATAGATTTGATCCTACCGGTACAGACCTTGACAGTATTCCCAAAGGCACCATAAATTTGGGGCTGCGCTACAATAACAGGCAAGGTTTCCGGGCCGCACTGGACGGACAAAGAATCAAACCGGCAACTAACTCGAAAACCGCTAGCTACACGATCTTTAACTTGGGGATGTCCTATGCAATGAAAAATGACCAAACCATCGCGCTGGCGGTCAACAACCTGTTTAATACCGATTATGAGCAAATCGATGGTTTCCCCATGCCGGGAAGAACCTACAGTCTGTCCTATCAAATTGGGTTTTAAAAAATAATATAAAAGGGAGTTGTTACCATGGGTAAGAAGTTTTTCAGTGTACTGTTGGTACTGTCGTGTCTTATATTGTCTGCCAGCGCAGCCTGGGCCAGTCCGGCTGCAGACAAAGGCTATCAGTTTTGGGATGCGGTAGCCAAAAAGATAAGCCAGGATGCTTGGAAATTGATGGGAACTAAGCCCCAGAACATAATTGTGCTGACAAATGGAAGTTATGTGAAGTTTGGACAATATTCTCCGCAAGCTGCTTTAGATGGTTTGAGTAAAGAGACTGGCTGCACGATAGGTAAGGGAACCTTGCTGGAAGTTCATGCCGCCCGGAGTAATCCGCTTTGGGTTGTTTTGTATGATAAAGATTCAGGCAAAGCTGTGTATTGCGTTGTAAATAAAGAAAAAGCTGTGGAACTGTTGGATAAGGGGATAACAGACCTAAAGAGTGTTTCCTCCCAGGAGTTGTTTAGTAAAATGGTCTGTGAAAATATCAAAGCCGACTATTTGTTTGCCCATGCGCAGGACTGGGATAATAAAAGCAAGGAAAAAGTATTTGACGGCAATGAGTTTAGAATAGTAGGTATCGTCAATGCCGCTGCCAAAGGGGCTCCCGCCGATTTTATCAAAGGAATTCTTTATCATGACCATTTTTGTCCGGGAGTAACCAGCGGCTATCTGCTGGCAAACTTTTTAGAGAGAGAAATGCCGCTGCGTTCGGCTGGTGAGTCCTATTTCATTATCTCTGCGCCTGTTTGGTGCAAGGAAGATGCCTTGCAAACCGTGTTGAACACTACACCGGGTAAATCCGGCATGGCGGTTTTGCCAATGAATGAAAAGTCAAAAGAAAAATTACTGCCGGAAGCCAAGAATCTGGCAGGGATTTACTTCCGCACCGACAGAAAAAGCAAAAAGTGTGAGGCTATGGTCTTAACCTTTGATTTTGCCAAAGGAGCTGCTTTGAGCGGTTTTGATAAACAACCGAATCTGTTTGACTGGGAGAGGAAACTGAAAACAGTACTATGGGAATTGGAGCAGTTGGATAACCCCGAACAATTTGTAACTGTACTAAAGCGCTTTGAATTGAAAGATGGCGAAACGCCAATGAGCTATGTTCAACCTGGTGTTAATCCCTTAGAGCGGCTTGGCTTAATGCAGAAGTAGGTATGTGGATCTGAACCCCAAAACACATGAACCCCAAAAACATGAACCCCAAAAACAGCTTTACAAAAGAAACGTATACTGCTAAAATTTATCATGGAAGGCAAATTGTGAAAGTTTGCATGTATGACAAAGAATCAGTCATATTTTGATAACTGGTAAAGCGTACATAAGTGCATAATAAAAGAATGTGGTATGAAGCCATTTAGGACAAACATGCGTCCTGGTTTCATACCACTTTTTTTATTATAGTAAAAACGATGAAAACAATGTAGGAGGAGAACATGAAGAAAAAAACGTTTATAGCACTGTGTCTGATTATTACTTTCTTAGTTACCTTGGCTGGGTGTGGTAAAAGTACCGATAAGGGCGCTAGTGCCGGTACAACGGCCAAAGACAGTGTCATTATTACCATGGATGCCGAATCAGAACCTGCTGCTGGGTTTGACCCGATTATGGGCTGGGCTGCTGGTGAACACACCCATGATCCTTTAATCCAAAGCACTTTGTTGGTTACCAAAGATGACATTACGATCGGCTATGATCTTGCAAAAGAGTATACGATTTCGCCGGACGGTCTTACTTGGACCTTTAAAATTCGTTCTGATGTGAAATTTACCGATGGTGTGCCGCTTACGGCCAAAGACGTGGCGTTTACCTATAACAATGCCATGAAGCAGGCAACCGAGACAGATTTGTCGATGCTAAAATCGGTAGAAGCTATTGATGATACCACTGCCGTTTTTCATTTGAATACCCCTTTCTCTGCCTTTGCGTATATTGCCGCCGTTGTGGGGATTGTTCCTGAACATGCTTATAATGCTGCGAACTATGGTAAAAATCCGATTGGTTCCGGCCGGTATATGCTTAAACAATGGGATAAAGGCCAACAGGTAATTTTGGAAGCCAATCCCAATTACTATGGCGAACAACCACAAATCAAGAAAGTTACGGTTGTTTTCATGTCAGAAGATGCCTCCTATGCAGCGGCTAAGGGCGGACAGGTGGATGTGGCCTATACAGCTCCCTCTTATACAGTTAATCCCATAAAGGGATATAATATTCTTTCCTTTAATACAGAGGATATTCGCGGCATTAATCTTCCCTGTATCCCTGCCGGGAATAAGACACTGGCCAAGAAAAACGGCGAAAGTTATCCTGCCGGTAATAATGTTACCTCTAATCTTGCCATTCGTCAGGCCATTGCCTGCGCTGTTGACCGGGAGGCCATTGTAAAGAATGTGCTCAATGGGTATGGCTCGGTGGCATATAGTGACTGCGTTAATGAGCCTTGGGAAGTTGATGCTATGAAAGTAGCCTATGATCCCGCCAAAGCCAAAGCCATTCTGGAAGCAGACGGCTGGAAATTAAATGCCGAAGGGATTTATGAAAAGCAAGGGTTAAAAGCAGAATTTGATTTGCTCTACATTTCCTCCAATTCCGCCCGTACAGGCATTGCCATGGCGGTGAAGGAAATGCTGCAGCAGGTAGGCATTAAAGTAAATCCGGTAGGCTCAAGCTGGGACAAAATTGCTACCAAGTGTTATGAGACGCCGCATGTATTTGGCGCCGGAATGCATTCGCCTGCTGGTGTCAGAAGCCATTATTATACCGGTAGAAACTATGCTTCTTATTCCAATCCGACTGTGGACAAACACATTCAAGAAGCGTTAGCGGCCACAACTGTGGAGGGATCTTATCAATACTGGAAAAAAGCGCAATGGGACGGCAACGCCGGTGTTACTCCGCAAGCAGATTCTCCCTGGGTATGGCTCGCAGAAATTAAACACATTTATTTTGCCAAAGAAAATCTCAATGTTATTGACAAGAAGATTCATCCCCATGGCTATGGCTGGACAATTGTCAACAATGTTCACCAATGGAGTTGGAAGTAGTATTGTAAATAGCTGATGACTTACTGTTCTATGGTACAGGAAAAAAGTCGTTTTTTTTCTCTGTACCATAGTCTTATTCTTATTTAATGAGGTATTCAAATGAACATAAGACAATATTCCGGTATGTTTCAATACATCGGCAAAAGCGTAATCAAAATAGTTTCACTGTTAATTGCCGTAAGTATTCTATCATTCATCCTGGTTTCCTTATCACCGGTCGATCCCATCCGTGCCTACATTGGGGAAGTTGGCATGGCCAATATAACCGCGGAGAAGCTGGCCAAGCTGGAAGCTTATTTTGGCCTGAACACACCGCCGGTGGAGCGATATTTACATTGGTTCAGCGATTTTATCCGGGGTGATATGGGTTCATCGCTGCTGTATCGCCAGCCTGTGGCCACAGTTATCAGTGTCAAATTTATGAATTCTATGGTGCTTATGGCCACAGCCTGGATTTTTTCGGGTATATTGGGATTTGTGCTGGGCATTATCGCCGGGTTATACCGTGGACGCTGGATTGATAAAGTAATCAAAGGCTATTCCTTGCTGATTGCCAGTACGCCAACCTTTTGGCTGGCACTGGTTTTGTTAATGATTTTTTCGGTTTGGCTGCAGCTTTTACCCATAGGACTAAGTGTGCCTATCGGGGTAAATGCTGCGGAAGTATCCATCTTTGACAGCATAAAGCATTTAATTTTGCCTGCCTTAACTTTAAGCGTAATTGGGATAGCCAACATTACGCTGCACACCAGGGAAAAAATGATTGACATTATGGGGGAGGATTATATTCTTTTTGCCAAAGCACGGGGAAAAAGTCGGTTGTCCATTATTCGCCATCATGCGCTCCGCAATATTATGCTTCCGGCCATAACCTTGCAATTTGCGTCCATCAGTGAAATCTTTGGCGGCTCTGTGCTGGTAGAACAGGTTTTTTCCTATCCAGGATTGGGGAAGGCAGCTGTTTCTGCCGGTTTAGGCGGCGATGCGCCGCTGCTTTTAGGCATCGCAGTCATTAGCGCAGCATTGGTATTTAGCGGCAATTTGATTGCCAATCTTTTATATGGAGTCATTGATCCTAGAATAAGGCGGGGAAGCGTACATGGATAATACAATGGCTGTGACCGTTTTACAGCAACACCAAAGAAAACAGTTTAATCAACGAACTCAGACCATCCTATATTTGTCGTTTGGCAGTATCTTTTTGCTGGTCATTGCGGCCATTCTGGGGGCAGCAGCCGCCACA
>JAEZVB010000144.1 GCA_023443285.1 Bacillota bacterium | reverse complement strand
ACAATATGAGGGGGATTTTACATGAAAAAAGGCAAAACTGAGCTGGTCTTTATCATAGACAGGAGCGGCTCGATGGGAGGTCTTGAAAGGGACACAATCGGCGGTTTCAACGCTATGTTAAAAGAACAGCAGGGGATTGACGGAGACGCAGTCGTGACTACTGTATTATTCGACGATAAATACGAACTGCTTCACGATAGGATCGACATAAGGGCGGTTGCGCCGCTGACTGACAAGGATTATACAGTCCGAGGCAGTACCGCGCTGCTCGATGCACTAGGCAGGACAATCCACAAAATACGTGCAGTAAAGAAACATACTGCCGAGAATTACCACGCCGAGAAAGTGCTGTTTGTCATTATCACCGATGGGCAGGAAAATGCAAGCCGTGAGTATTCAGCGGAGCGTATTAAAACTCGGATAGAACGACAAAAGGAAAAGTACGGATGGGAATTTGTATTCTTTGGTGCAAATATGGATGCCGTAATGGAAGCAGGTAAACTAGGTATTGAAGCAGACCGTGCACAAAATTACTGCGCCGATGCAATAGGAACAAGTGTTGCTTACACGGCTATGTCGGCTTTTTCTACGGCTTACAGAGGGGGAAAGCCGATTGCCGGATTGAGCGTTCCAACAGGTGCTGACGTAAAATCTGAAAACAATTCGTCAAATGATGCTTTTCATGATGAATTCAAGGCAGCTTTGACTAACCTGAAGGCAGCGGTGGGCGGCGCGAAAGGAGCGGCTAATAAATTAGCAGATGTTTTCGTGGATATTGTTAAAGTAGCAGAAGCAAACAACGGTAAAATACCAAACGTAAATGACATAGCTCAACAGGTTTTAGAGGATGAGCTAAAAGAGTTAGAAGCAAATGGTAGCGATGAAGGAAGGATTAACGAGCTACGGGATATTTTAAGGCGATGAAGAAGTGATTCTCTTTATTCAAAGAAACGTCGCCTAACTCATAGTAAATTAGGCCAAGTGGCAGAACGGCCTTTAACTGCTGGAGATTAGTTATGAGAAAAATAGTATCTACCTTTGTGGGCGTAATTATGATGATGTTAGCTTCTATAGCATTTGCCTACCCAGCGCATTTGAATGGAGATTCAAATTACATTTTGTGTGATGGACATATGGGGGGAGGGTATTATGTTGATCGTAGTTCTTTGGTTGTGAAACAATATAAACCGCCGGTTTATATCATTGCTGTTAACGTTGTAAGCGTACCTGATGCTGACAGGGGCAAGACGAAAATATCAAATGTAAAAACATATCATTTCATGTATAGATATGATCAACGAAATATGTATGTTCCAATGGAAGATCCAAACTCCGATTTGGACTGGCGATACCTTAAACCGAATGGAAGCTATGCAGAAACAGGGGTTGCCATGTCAGCAGGCGAAATGGCTTTTTACTTGGCGTATAATATACGTTTTTATGGTGAAAGAGCCGGTTTTAAAGATGCATTTTATGATAGAATCTAAATATAGGGAACAGAGTGACGGTGATAGTCTTCGTCACTCTGTCTATATTCTGGGAGGCGTTATGATTGCAAATAAAGAAATTGTTTTATCTGATAAAACCACCATGCCCCCAATGCCCATATACTATCGGGCAGGTACAATTTGCTGATAATCCTTGCCCAAATTGCAAATTAAATAACTATCAAATGTATCATATACTTACAAAGGACAAGTGTATGATACGAGGTTCCAAAAAATAAGTGTCGGAAAAGCTCTGGAATATAGATGCTGGGAGGTATGCCTTGCCTACAACTATTGTTAAATCATTAACGATACTATAGCAACGCAATAATCTATAAGAAATATACTTGAAAGGTTTGGTGCTTGATAATGAGAAATCTATACTTGGTGTTGATGGTAGTTCTTATGGTACTATGTTCTGCTTGCTCAAATGCCTCAGTAAAAAATGCTGGGGAAGAAGTGAAAGACACTGTAGCTGATGCTATGGATTCCAATAATAAATATGTTCAGATGGTTAAAAATGGTTATAGAGAAAGCAATCCTACATTGACCTACGATAAGGCTTTTTCTGCTTTCTTTGGAACTCCTCGCTGGAAATATTTTAAGGGTGATGGGGGGAAGGATGTTGTTGAGTTTACAGGGGATTGTACCTATCAGGATACCGCTGTAAAAGCAAGGATACAATTTGCTGTTGATGAGAAAAACGGAAGTTTTGAAGCGGCGTACCTTGCTTTTAATGAAGTTCCACAAAATAGGCTTATTTTAGCTACTCTTATTGAAAAAGCTTTTACGTCTGCACCGAAACAAGCAACAACAGCAGTTCCTTCACAAGCAAATAAAACATATCAGGGAGAAGTTCTTTATAAAGGTAAAACAATAACAAATTGGATTGGTGCCCGGCTAAAACAGAAAGCTCTGCAGGATGAGTTTGGCGCTCTAGTAGATACTGGTAAAGCCAGGGGTGGTGATTATCGTAGATATGATGGCATTACGTTTTTTATAGATGTTAAAAGAGATGAAATAATTTCCATTGGGGGAACAAATCTAGAAATGTTTACGGTAAATGGAGTTACGTTGGATAAAGACCGAGCAGGGGTGGTTCGCATATTCGGAAATCCCCAAAAAGAAGGCCAGGTAATGGGAGGAGATGATGAAGGCTCTTATTATATGGCATATGATTATATGGGATACTCACTTACATTTTATAGATCTAGCCCTAACGAAAAAGTAAAATGGTTTGAGATTTCTAACAAGAAAAAGTGATGGACAGAAAGTGAGTAACTGAATTTATGATTTATACTTAAATGCAGTGATGACTTTTTTAGTTTAAAAGCAGAAAATGACTGCGAGCAAAAGAATACTTCAGTTTTGTACTTGCATATCTACCTCTGAACAGATGCGAGAGATTCTCCGGTAATTCGACCTATCTCACGTTGGCTAATTGCTCCTGTCAGATAATCTTCATGAAAACAAACTGTGAGAATTTAGAAGATTAAAATGATAATAAAATAATCGAATAACCTTATACTTCGCCTATATATTATAAATTTAGTAATATATAGAAGGAGGAAGATTTTATTGTCGAAGAAGATAATGGATATTGCACTGCTAGCAGCTTCGGTGCTACTTGCTGTAGTAAAAGCTATTGTTGAACAAGAAAAATCACAAGAGGATAACGATGAAACTTCATAATTACCTAGATATAGGGCTTCCTGCGTGGAAGCCCTATATCTATCTTCTTGTCGCACCAAAATAGCAAATGAAAGGAAAGATTTATTATGGAATTTAAAACAGCCCAAAGAAAAAGAGCCAAATTACGCTTAGCTATTTCTGGAACTAGTGGCAGTGGCAAATCGTATTCTGCATTACTTATTGCCAGTGGCATGACAACGTGGAATAAAATTGCTGTCATTGATAGTGAAAATGGCAGTGCAGAATTATATGCCCATTTAGGAGATTATTCTGTGCTTACACTTGGTGCTCCCTATACGCCGGAGAAGTATATTGAAGCTATAAAAATTGCCGAACGACAAGGCTTTGAAGTCATTATCATTGATAGCCTAAGCCATGCTTGGACAGGAGAAGGCGGTATCCTTGACCAACAAGGAAAAGCTGCCGATTCTAAATATAAGGGAAACAGTTGGGCTGCCTGGCGGGAGTGTACGCCAAAACATAATGCGCTAGTGGATGCCATCTTAAAATCATCCTGCCATGTTATTGCAACGATGCGCTCTAAAACCGAATATACACAGGTTACGGAAAATGGTAAATCTGTTGTCAAGAAATTAGGAATGGCGCCGATACAACGTGATGGGATGGAGTATGAATTTACGGTGTTTCTCGATATATCCGCAGAACATATTGCCATTGCCAGTAAAGACCGAACAGGGTTATTTGATGGGCAATATTTTAAGCCTCATGCCGAAACAGGGCAAAAATTGCTTGCGTGGCTAAATTGTAGTACGAGCCAGAGAACACAGCCAGTAATACCAGTTATTCCGCAAGTAGCAGCAGAAGTCATTCCTGATGTATTTCATGAGGATAACCTAGAGACTGGCAATGGGTATCGCATTATCAGTACGGAAGCAAAGACTAAAGGAAATGGACAGGTGTTTGCTAAAATCGTATTACAACAAGGCGATACGCATATATTGGCATGGTCGGCGCAAGCGGAAATACTTGATATTCCAGCGGGTTCACTCATCACAGCAAAAATGACAGCAAAACAGGGGACGAATGTGATTGAAGAATATGCTCTGGTTAAAGCGGGTGAAGCGGCATGATCTATAGTTATTCGCGGTTAAAGCGATATGCAGATTGTCCTGCTTCTTTTCAATATAAATATCTGTATGAAATGCCAGAACTACCAACGGAACCACTGGTATTAGGCAAAACCGTTCATGCTGCCATTCAGCTATATCTAACAGGTACAGAACTACAAAATGCAGTAGATCAAGCTATTTTACAAGAAGCCGAATTGCCTGTTGATCGTGATGAAGTACTGCGCTTGGCAGAGCATCCGATGGTAAGGGGAATTCAAGGTGGGCAGATTGAGCAGCAGTTTCTAATTCCACTTGATCGAGAGAGTGTGATTCAGCTTCAGGGGTATATTGACTGGTATGAACAACTACCCAGTGGTGCTGTGAAACTGATCGACTGGAAAAGCAATCGGCAAAAATATGCACCTACCGACAATCATCAGTTAGGTTTATATAGCTGGTATTTATCCCAAGTGACAGGTGCTAGCGAAATTGATGCCGAGTTAGTATTTCTGCGGTATCCCTATGCGGATAGTCGGCAAGCGTATACCTATACAAGCGTTGAAATGGAAGAAGCCCGAAGGTGGGCACTGGCACTCGCAACAGAAATTGAGGATAAGATTGCAGAACTCAATTTGCTGGATGGAGGAGAGGATGGACATTTATTTCCTGCTACTCCGGGGAAACACTGTCAAACTTGTAGTCATGCCAGCCTTTGCATAAAAAGTGTTCAGATTAAACCTGTAAAAATCGAGGATGAAGTAGATGCACAGCGAGTAGCGGCAGAGGTAATTCGGCTAGAAAGCGCTACAGCAGAAATGAAAGAGCATTTGAAGGCTTGGGCAAAAGAGCATGGAGCTATTGCAGTAGGGGATAGTAGCTTTGCCTTTGTTCCGAGTATCAGCTGGAATATTGAAGCAGAAGAACTGTATGAATTATGTAGTGAACTGCATGATCGCGGGTTGGATGTATTTCAATATTTAACGCTCACTGCTGCAAACCTAAAGAAAATGGGGGTTACGGATGCGCAATTACAGTTATACGGTAAACAGAAGACAACGAAGACTTTTCGGCTAGTAAAAGCCAAAGAAGCTTGTTAGAAACTAGCCAATAAAATAAGATGGAGAATTTCAAATGATACACAAAAAGTTATTAAAATTAGAAACAGAAATCAATGGCTGTTTTCTGGAACGTGAAGAAATTGTACGTGGGCTACTGGTAACCGCAGTTGCTAAAGGCAATCTACTGATTCTTGGTGCGCCTGGTGCGGCAAAAACGGCTATAGCCGAAGCGTTATCAAAACAACTTTGTGGTAAATTCTTTAGCCGGTTATTAACGAAAGTATCTGCTCCCGAAGAACTATTCGGTCCGCTGTCGCTAAAAGCGTTGGAAAATGATCAATATAAAAGAGTAACGGCAGGTAAACTACCGGAGGCCGATGTTGCCGTGATTGATGAAGTCTTTAAATGTAATAGTGCAGTACTGAATACGCTACTTCCGATTATGAATGAACGGGTATATTTTGATGACAGCAGTACACCTAAGCCAATTCCGCTACAGGTATTAGTTGGACTATCAAATGAACTTCCTGATGGTGGAGTAAATGGAGAACTGGCAGCATTATGGGATCGATTTGATTTGAAATATACGGTCGATTATGTAAAAGACGAACGAAATTTTGCGACGATGCTAAAACTCAGTACCAATAAGCCATCTACCACAATTAGCCTGCAAGAGCTACAGAGTGCACAGCAACAAGCAGAACAAGTCAATATATCCGATGACACAATCAATGCCTTGGTACGGCTCTGGAAAGAACTGAAAAGCCAAGGCTTTATGATTTCAGATCGTCGTTTTAGAAATTGCTTACGATTTCTAAAGGCGCATGCTTGGCTAGAAGGTCGTGTACAAGTGGCAGAGGATGATATTGTAATTTTATCTAACATGCTTTGGACGGAACCCGATCAGAGCAAGCAGACGAAGAAAATTGTAATGGGATTTGCCAATCCGTTGACGGTGAAAGCCAATGAAATATTTGACGGAGCGTTTGAATTATCCGCAAAGTTAAAAGAAACGCCTGATGGCACCGAGCGGACTGCTATGGCTGCGGAAGCTAATCATAAATTCAAAGCCGCGCAAAAGATGCTAGATGGTCTTTTGAAACAGGCGAAAAGTGAGGGGAAAGCAACAGCTAAAATTGTCGAGCGGTTAACACAGCTTAAAGAAATGAATGAAAACGTAGTGAATACCTATCTTCTAGGTATATAGTGGTGGCTGTCATGAGAAAAAATAGCAATACATTATCCCTAAATAGTGTTCAGCATGATTCTTTCGATAAGGCGGCATATGAAGAAATACTGCGTCAATCCAAAGAACTGCAAAGCCTAAGTGTACAGGGGACACAAAATTTGCATACGTTCGCAGAAATGGCTGAAGACGTATTCTTTGCTCTTTATAAGGTAAAACCAAAACTAACACCAACCAATGAGCTGGCGCCGGAATATCTGCTAAATCACGATCTGATGTCAAAGCTGATGGAATCACAGTCCTACCAAGAATTACGGGAATATACTCAACTAGACGAGCTGGGAGCAGGACTTGGTAGTAAAGCTCTGCTTGAAAATTTACTGAAACAACTGGAACAGGATGGCGATTCAAAAGAAGCTTCAAACAAAATTAATGATGCAGTGAAAAAAGAAGTAAGCATACCCTCTGATGAAGTGCATCAGAGGGTATCTAGTCTGCAAAGTAAATTACGGCAGGTGGTTGAGTTTGCTACTGACAAGGCGGTCGCTGAGGTAGAAGATGTTGAACGAGTTATTACTTCATGGGGACTGAATCAAGGCGAATTTACAAGATTACCCTATGAGAAAAAGCTAGAATTACTACACGTGTTACGGAGTCAGCAGAAATTTAAAGACATGACAAAATTAGTAGGGCGAATGCGAAGACTTGCCAGCGTTTCACGCAAAGCCAAGCTGGAACAACGTGTGGAGCTACACTCTATTACGCAAGGAGCTGATATTAATCATGTATTACCACAGGAACTATTGGCACTGCGTAAACTGTTATTAAAATTGGACTTTTATCGGCGGATGATGGAAAAACAGTTATTTCAGTATGACCTGAATCAGCAAGAGTATGTAGGGCAAGGCCCGATTCTTGCGCTCATTGATACATCTAGTTCTATGGGTGGAAATCGCGAACATTGGTCAAAAGCCGTTGCATTAGGTCTAGCTGAAATTGCGGAAAAAGAGCGGCGATGCTTTAGTTATGCGCTTTTCGCCAGTAGCAGGGCTGCGTTAATTACAGATGAGTTTCAGATCGGACAACATTCACCGGATAAGGTAATCAAGCTTGCCAATGAATTCATTGGCGGAGGAACTAATTTTGAGCAACCGTTACAATGGGCAATGGATAAACTGCGAGAGAGTACTTTTAGAAAAGCCGATATTGTCATGATCACCGATGGTGAATGCGCTGTGGGTAGTGAATTTTTAAAAGAGCTTCAGAAAGTAAAAGAGCAAAGAAGGTGTAGAATTTACAGCATTCTTATTGGGAGCAATCCGAAAGAGCTAAGCCGCTGGTCAGATGCGGTGTGGAGTATAACCGATTTATTAGATGAAACTACGGTACAAGAATTATTTCAAAAAATATAAAAGGGGCGATAATAATGGTAATGATGACAAAAGATACAACAGCTTTATATGCGGTAAGTGGTGGTACTACTGATAATATCCTTGGTAATTTGGTTTGGTTTAGTGTTTCTGATATGGAAATATTACGAGACGAGTTGGTGAAGCTGGCTGTCTCAGTGGGACTGCCTGCAAAGTATGTGCCTGCTCCGATTCGGCCTAGCGACGCATTTCGTAGAGCGACTTCTGAAATTGGTGGTGTATTACACTCGAATGAAGAAATGACAGAGGTTTTGATGGTCAGGGAAGTATTATCTGCTGAAGAACGAGTGATACGGCATTTAATTAAAGAAGTCAGAGACAAAAAGAATGTTCAGCTTCATTATGAAAAGATTGGCGAAATTGAATTTGAACGGCAATGGGGAACTATAAGTACGGTAGCACTTACCGATGAAGCCAAGCCGGCCTTGCATAAAGCGAAAGTGCTGTATAGCAAATATAGGGACTATTTTATCTCAGACCATATTCGGCGGCTGATTAAAGTTGCTCTGGGTGACTGCCAAGCTGTTGGCGTTCGCCCAGCAGGCGCAGTATATTTTACACCAGCTGCATATGAGCCGACGATAAAAGCACTCAATTCGCTAGTAAAAACACTGCCAGGCAATGCGGTGGAGATGCACTATTTGCCTGTGGTGAATGCGGATGAACAAAAACAGATGCTTGAAGAAAAACTGCGCGGTCATGTATTATCACAGGTTTCCCAGATTGGCAGTATGCTAGGTGGGAATGCACAAGTGCTGAATGTGAAAAAGACGCTTAAATCGTTAGCGTCGGAATTTGCAGTGACTCTACGAGCGCAGAATGTAGTTTCAAAAACAACAGCCAATCATGCCATTTATCAGCTACAGGAATTAAAAGAGCAAGTGGCGGAATATGAAAACCTGCTGGAAAGCAATCTTGGGGAAGTACGATCCACCATTGAGATATTGCGTAAACAGGTACGGCTTATGTTAGACCGGGTTAGTACCGAAAATGGTGTGGCATAAATCTATTTGATAAAATCCAAAATGAGCAAGCAAATTTTACAATATAAGTAGAAAGCATAGACACTAATAATGCGAAGCAGCAAGCGATAACGAGTACCCTGATTATGTAAGGTGACAATGCTACGGGTACTTTTACTGTTGAGAGGGGCGTTGAAACTTGTTTCAAGGCAAAAGACTGATCACGCGAGGAGTGGCGAATATAATACCAACCGAAGTTCAAATGTTTCTTTGGTCACTCTTAGATGAATTAGTTGCAAAAACGCCAGTGGAAACTGATTATCTGCAAGTATTTGAACTTTCTGGTGAGAATGGCAACCAAATCATTATTCATCGGCAGGAAAATCCGCCGTATCAGGCGATGTATCAATTTAACAAAGTGGAGAATCCATTACAGCATAAAATTTATGTAATTGATGATGTTGAATATTGTACGATGCTTTTAAACGATGAGTATTAAAAATAAGCCAGCCTTGTAATTTAGGGCTGGCAATTTATTTTGTGAGGAGTGTATGAACATGGACGGAATGAGGAATTTATTAGCTGGTTGTTTGCGTGAAAGTGCCAATGGGTATGTTGTAGATGCTTTGCTTGAGAATTACCCTAATGTTAGCGAATTAATGAATGCCGATGAAAAAGAAATCAGCAGTATTAAGGGGATTGGCATAGTAAAAGCAAAGCAACTTAGCGCGATATTGGAATTTGCTCGTAAGGTATATGCGCCAGATAATAATAAGCGCATTATTATTAGAAGTCCCAGAGACGTATTTGATTTCGTACGTGCTGATATGGAATTTTTACAGGTTGAACATTTTGATGTGATTGGTGTATCGACTAAAAATCACGTTATTTTCAAGGAGAATATTTCGATTGGCTCATTAAATGCCAGCATCGTTCATCCACGTGAAGCATTTAAGGGCTTGATTCGAAGATCATGTGCTGCTTGCATATTGGTTCACAACCATCCAAGTTCAGATCCGCTACCGAGTGATGAAGATATTTTGCTTACGAAGAAATTAGTAGAATGCGGTAGTATTATTGGTATTGAAGTACTGGATCATGTTATTGTAGGCGCAGATGGTGGAGGTTATTTTAGCCTT
Organism: Bacillota bacterium; assembly: GCA_023443285.1. Taxonomy (GTDB): domain Bacteria; phylum Bacillota; class Negativicutes; order Sporomusales; family Sporomusaceae; genus Sporomusa. The sequence continues at coordinate 5,423 of JAEZVB010000144.1, read as the reverse complement.
AAGGAGCAAGGCAAGATGTGATTTACAGATTGAAATAGTATTATCAAAAAAATAGATGGGTTAATCCGTCTATTTTTTACCTTGAGTTGCTAGGGCTAAATAAAGATCTCTATAAAATTTATTAAGAGGGACAGCATAGTTTCTAGTGTTAATATTTTCCTGGCTAAACTTACAGGAAGTTTAGCCCTCGAAATACAATAAATTTCAAAATAACAGCCCCCATATAATTATTTATATTTCTATCTATCATAATAATATATTATTTTGATAGTAAAGGATATGGGAAGGCTGAATTGGCGAAAATATGTATCTTGCGAATTATAATGGTGTGTAATTAACAGTAATTTTTAATCAGTTGTAGGATATTATGATTCTGATGATATTGATAGTTTGCCTATGGATGATTCATTTTGAATAGCTGGAGTACAGTAGCCATTTGTTGTGATGGTTGCTGTGTTTTTTTAGGTATTCATCTCAAGTATAAATAAAAATAGAATAGTTAATTATGTACTATATATCTTTTATAACGGGAAAAGTAATTTTTGTAACTGATATCTTCTTTTCTAGATAAATGCAATATTGTACATGCTATTTATTATCTAATATTTGTTGTCTAAATCATATACATATAAGTAAAAAGAAATAGATCAATAAAAAGTTACTGGGATTAATAAAAAATAGCTATACCTAGAGAGGAATACGATGAGGAGAAGGTAGTCTGGTAGAAAAGATGCAAGAAATACTTGTAATATAGATTGGAGGACTTAAAATGATTTATTCGCCGCATACATTCGAGCTTTCGCTTATTCTTAATAAGGATAATTTTTGCAAATGGATAGATAAAGCCTACAAAAATGCAGAAGGTAAACATCGGTTATATCAAAAAAATGGTGCTCTTTATGATGATGCTCTTAAAGATAAGGGAGTAAAAATTGAATATCATGGCGATATTTTCAAGAAAAAGATTAAGTTTATCGTAAATCCAACTAAGCTACTTGGCGGCAACGATGTTAAAAAACTATGGAAACCTAACAATGACAACATATCAAAACTGCTCCGCAAACTTAAAGAATACATTGATAGCTATTTTGATTCCAAATACAAATTGAACGATTTCAAACTGACCCGCATTGATTTTACCGTGAATATTAACGTTGGCGATAGAAAAAACGTGTCCGCGTATATAAAGGTTTTGCGTAACATTGGTAAAGTTAAAGGATTTGGACCGAAGTATGATAAAAACGATGAAGAGATTAACCCTGACCTTAGTTTTGACTTAAAAGGCAATTCAAATGGCGTTGAGTTCACGGCTTATGATAAAGAGGCTGAATCCAGACAAAAAGAGGCAAAAGGAATTCTGCGCGTGGAAGTACGTTTAAAGAAGCAGAAAGCTATTAGTAAATATACTGACGAAACGGCTACATCCAAACAAATAAAAAGCTTGGCAAAGAATAGCGAAGATATATTTTTGGATACCTTCAAGCATATAGTTCCACGCGGAGATTACTATAAGAAAAAAGATGCTGTAAAGTTGGTTGAGGATAGTATCTCCAAACAGAAGCATAGAGAGAAGATGCTTCAACTGATGGAGCTTGTACCAAAAAAGAAATCGCTATATCTTGCCCAAAAAGAAATGAACGATAGAAATATTGATAAAATAATGGCAATGTTCGCGGAACTTAATGTATCACCCGTGACTATTAGTAAGCGGCACAATATAAAGTCTCTTAAAAGTTTATATTCCTATTTAATTGAGAAATAATAAAGCTGTGACAGAGAGGTGCTCAGGAATCTGATGCCTATGTTGTTATCGGCGTACAAGTGATGACAAATTTCAAATTACACAAAATTTGGGACGCCCTCAAAGTCGCTGAACATCCTGCAATATTCCTGTTCAATTTTTGCCACAAATTCTTATCATCCTTCTTCTTCAAAGTGCCTTTCACCATCGGCTATGTCATTGGCATCATTAGCCATAGCCGATTTGAACGTATACAATTTTGACCATTTCAGCGAAGCTTTCATTTTCTTGTTATATGCAAGAAGCATTGACTCGGAATAACCAAGAGAACCGGCCTTTCGTTCCTTTGCTGTTCGTCCGATATCTTTTGCGGAAAAAACACCGACTTTTTCCTTAAAAATGTCGTCTTTCAGTTGGTCACCAAAAGCAACAATCAACTGAGCAATTCCTTTCAGCATATTTGAAGAAAGTGAATTATAGTCACCTTCCCATGTTCCAATACAAAGACGTAGAGTGCGGTCTAACACGTGAAATCCAAAATTTCGATAAATGTACTCCAGACATGCTACTGCACAAATACCACAGGGAACTTTCTTGTGTGAAATAGATAAACCGTATGATTCTACCAAAGATTTGATGATAAGCTGGTCATCGTTGCCGGCTTCAACATTTGCCATGAAGATTTCATAGGGTAACAGAGGCTTGACATTCTTCAATTGATTCGCAAATATATCTGCCTCTTGGGTATATTCCAGATCATCATAAATCATGCACCAAACTGGAGTTTCGCGTGTGCCGGATACGATGGCAACAATTTCTATCGTATGCTGGCCATTGAAGACATAATTAATGCCATTGCGGCGGCTGACCTTTACAGGGTTGATTTGATATAAATCGAAATTTTCGACTGTTCGCTGAATATGTACAATGGAAAGATTTCGTTGATATTCCTGATTAGATACCAGGTTTTTGATTGGAATCTGTTCAAAATGCACTTTTGGCACAAAAGCACTGTATTCATCCATTAATTTACCTCCTTTAAATCTGCAAGCATATTGTTAATGGTTTCTTTCAATTCTGCCAATTCTTTCTCTAGCTTACGGCACGCTTTGTCAGTGACATCATTGAAGTCGGATGCAGAACGGGTACGGTTAATAGAACTAATCCAGGATGGTATGGTTAATGTAAGGCTTGATATTTTTGCATCCGGATCATAGGCAGGCATTTCCTTTATGGAACCGACCGGTATTAGAAGGGTTCCTTTTTCTGTTGAATTTTGTTTTTTCAAAAGCGTCTGACGCAGATTTGAGATAAATTCTTTGGGATTATCAGATAACGATTGGTTTAATCCTCTTATTTCTGGCACGGATAGGTGAGAAAATGCAATTGCATTTTCAAGGGATATCTTTATTTCACTGGTTAATATCCTGGGAACAAGATCAGGCACGATCCTTGTAAGCAAGTCTAGTGCCTGTGTATACTTTTCATAATTCAAAATAGAGGCTTGAGAAATGCTATACTCTTTACTAAGCCGTTCTTTTGTCCGACTAGCAGAAGCGTCAAAAGCTAGTTCTGGCAGTATGTTTGCATTAAGCTCTTTTTTTGTGTATTGATTTGTTCCGGCGGCATTATGGGCGCCAAGTATTTTTTCAATTTCATACCTTTTCCCAATCAGGTATCTGCGCATCTCTTCTGTGATATGGGGGCGGCCAAGCTGATTCACACAAATCCATGCAATTGCTTCTTCACGGCTCTTAACATATACGCGCTGAATCATAAACGGAATTTGCAGTTTTGTACATATTTCATAGCGGTTATGGCCATCTAGAATTGTGCTGTTCCAAACAAACAGCGGCTCACGGCATCCGTCATGCATAATATTTTCTTCCAGGCGCAGCAATTCTTCTGCCGGTAATTGAGGAATCAATTTCCTAAAAACTGTGTCAATTTTCAATTTATAGATACATTGTTCTGCCATGATATTATGATTTAGCTCGGCTTAACAGAACGGATTCGTCCATGTGAAACTGAGCCACTCCTTTATTTGGAATTATTTCGCCATACAGGCGATATGATTGATTGTCCTGCCAATAGCTGCACAAATCACGCAGATTTTTAACCAGAGACCGGCTATATAGTTCAATAGGTTTTTGATTCGATGATGAGACCTGAATAATTTTGTGGGCCCGTGGATCGGAATTGTTACTGCTGAGAACCGCAAGTGTTCGTTCTTCCGGATTTACTAAAAGCAGTACATGATCAGGATCACCGATGGAACGAAGTGTATTTTTATGTATTCTGATGCGAAACTTTTTAAGATCAACCAACATAGTAGGTCTTGAAAAGCTGTTTCCAGTCATAAAGAATCACCCCTTTCAGCAGATTGATCAGCAATGATCTCAACGTTTTTTTCCTTCAGGCCAAATACAGTATAGTCGTCAAATATGTTTACTTGAAGCAGCTGGCGATGTTCTTCGACCGGCAGGCCAAACTGATTTTGCCACTCCGCCGGAAAGACCGGAGTGCGTGAATTTTTTGGTTTTTCGCCGACAACGAGAAATCTCTGATACATCTCGGTTGCCGTAAGATCGAAGATTAAGAGATGATCGTTGTTGTTTCGGATCGGTTTTCCAAGAAGCTTATAGCGGTAGTCAGGATTCCAATCCATCAACTGAATGATCTTGGCAAAAAACAGGCGGCAGGTTATTTGTTTTGGCTTTCGCTTTGCTCCTTTGCTGGTACACCAAAGAAAGGAATCCTTTTCATCCTCACTGCTGGGACGAACGGCAAGTTTCTTGTCCTGCGGATTTACCAGTATTTGAACGTAATCTACATTCGGCATCTGGGTCAGGCATGCTGCATTCAGCCATACCTTGCAATTGCTAAAAGTAATAGAAGGCTCGTACACGTGAGCAAAAAATTCACGACGGACTACCTGATAGCCGTCATAACTGAAATCATCATCCTGTATGTTTTTTTCAGGAGCAGGCGGGCTTTGTTCGTTTGGAAAATTCAAAGAGGCACCGTTGTTGGCATATGGTAGAATATGTTTATTATCCATCTTTTTTAGTCTCCTGCTCTATATTGCAAGTCATGTGCTTAATGGTGCTTTTGATTATCTCCATGCTAGTGATATTCAGTCTTGGAGAATCAGAAAAAGGCTGGCCTTCCTCACTGACATTCCATATGCCTTTTTTATCAAATTCAGCTAATTCCCGAGCTTGTGCATGCCGGTAAAAGTTACTGCCGAAACTGTCTGCCCATGCTGATGGATACGCCATAATGTCCTTTTTTGGGCCGATAGTAAAGGGTTGAGCGTCGTCGGGAAGCAAAGCTTCTTCCGAGGAGTTATCCCAATCAGATTCCAGAGTATCCTGGGGTATAAATATTTCCGTTTCCTTTATATCAAATATTTCGACAGCCTTATTATCTTTACGCCGGTAGATACCTCGCATACGATATTTGCAGCTTAATTTCCAGTCGAAAAGAGCATATAGTGTTTTTATATATGCTGCACAGCTGACGGGGCGGGAATAATACTGTCCTTCATTAAGATTAGCCCAGCGGACAGCATTCTTGGTTTCTTTTGTGCAAGGGCGTACTACAAGCAGATGATCTCCCGGATGAATAAGCATTTCGATGTATAGAGCCTTTTCAAATTTCCGGATGCATTCCGTACTGA
>JAEZVB010000138.1 GCA_023443285.1 Bacillota bacterium | reverse complement strand
TTATTATGCATTACCGTGATGACGGTATTCATACTGAGCCGGTATTTGCCACCGGTTTTGAACAAAAGGAGATTGACCATTTGCAGCATGTATTCTCGGATGGCAAAATGACCTGGCCATGGAGTGGCCTCAGTAGTATGGATGATGGTACTGCCTATGAGACCCAGCGGGGTCTTATTACGATGTCAGTACTGTTGTCACGGCGGCTTAATATCCTGCCGCTTCTTGTCAGCGGTAAGCTACAAGGACTCATAGTGCTTGGCTGGGATGATCCCCTGCAAGAAATTCCTCCTGGAAAAGAGCTTGTGCTCAGTACCATTGCCAGTCAGACAGCCATTGGTCTGGAACGGGCCTATCTATATGACCACTTCCAGGCTATGGCGTTGACTGACCCCTTAACCCGCCTAGCCAATCGCCGTCAGTTTGAGGTTGTTCTAGGGCGTGAAATTAGCCGTACACTCAATTATCACCGGCCACTGAGCTTGATTATGCTGGATATCGACTTTTTTAAAAAGGTGAATGACACCTGGGGTCATTTGACGGGTGATGTTATTTTGCAGCGAATGGGAACTTGTATTAAAGAAGGCTTTCGACCGACTGATGTTGTTGCCCGTTACGGTGGCGAAGAATTTGCGGTAGTTTTACCGGAAACCTGTCTGGACGAGGCCATACAGTTGGCGGAGAACTTCCGACTTCATATAAAAAATTCTAGCTTTACAGTGGAGGATACCGTAATTAAGGTTACCATCAGTTTGGGAGTAGCTACTTTTGAGAGCACCAGTAACTGGGTTGACCCTAATAGTGAATTGATTGATGCTGCCGATCAGGCATTGTATCGGGCAAAGCAGCAAGGCCGCAATCGCGTCGAGTGTCACAAGCAAAAGTAGTTTAGATGAATAGCAGCCAGAATTATTACACATGCTATCTGTGGAAAATCGCAAAGGGGGGATATAGGTGCTAACATCCAAAGAACTGATGCAGCTTGAAGATTTTTTGGGTATGGAGCAAAACTGCGGCAAAACCATGAGTTTTTTTGCCAGCAGTGTACAGGATGCTCAGACTAAACAACTTTTCCAACAGCTGGCGCAAAATAGTCAACAGCATGTACAAACTATCAGCAAACATTTAAGTGCAGGGCAAAATTTGCAATAACAAAATGAGGTGATACTATGGCACAAATGGGTCAACAATCTGGTCAAACCACGCAAAGCGGTATGAGCGGTCAAGGAGTTAGTCTTTCTGAAAGAGAGCTATTGCAGCTTGCTCTTAATGAAACCAAATATGCAGCAACCGCTATTAATACATTTGCGCTGGAGTCTTCCAGTGATACTCTTCGCCGCGATTATTTAACTATTCTTGGTGATGTTCACAATGAAGAAAAACAGATTTTTGCTTTAATGCAGCAAAAGGGTTATTATGATGTTAAAAATGCCAGCCCACAGGATATTGCACAGGTAAAAGCTAAGTTTAGCCAAGGGCAGTAATTTTGACAAATTCATAGTGAATACAGGGAAATAAGGGGCAATATTTGCATGTTTATGCAGAAAATTGCCCCTTATTTCTGCATAAACATTCCGTTTATAAAATTTATTGACAGCTATTTTATTCAGATGTAAAATAAAAAAAGAATTATTCAATAACTATTTTCCGGTGGAAATTGTAGTAAGGGTAGGGGAGAAGTAGTGGATATTTGTGTGACATCACTGTTACGGGATAAGGGGTTTAAAGTCACGCCGCAGCGACTGGCAATTTATAGTGCTTTGGTTGCTACAAAAGCTCATCCTAGCGCGGAAATGATTTACAATGAACTTCAGCCGTTATATCCTACAATGAGTCTGGCGACAGTGTACAAAACAATCGAAATTTTAAAAACCTTAGAGTTAGTTCAGGTACTTAATGTTGGCGAGGACAGTTTTCGTTATGACGCCAATACAAGCAACCACCCGCATATTCGTTGCATGACCTGCGGACGGGTGGATGATTTGTTCGGAGTCGATTCTTCTGAGTTTATTGATCAAGTTGCTGCTATGACAAAGTATTCGATTCAAGGCCAACAGTTTTATTTTTATGGCATGTGTCCTGCGTGTCAACAATCTGCGGCGGTTGTTAGTTAGTCGCCATATAAGCAAATAGACTTATGAGAAGATTGCCCTATTTCGGCAGTCTTTTCTAATTTCACTGTAAAGGTGGGTTCGGAATATGAATTTGGCAAGCTACATTGATCATACCCTGCTTAAGCCGGGTGCTACGGTCGAGGATATAATTACATTATGTGCAGAAGCCGAGCAGTATAAGTTTGCTGCTGTTTGCGTTAATCCTGTTTATGTGGATTTAGCGGCTCATTGTTTGGCAGGCACCGGGGTGAAAACAGCCACTGTTATTGGATTTCCGTTAGGGGCTACTTTTACCAAAACTAAGGTTGCTGAAGCCAAGGAGGCTGTATTACGTAAGGCTAATGAGCTAGATATGGTGATTAATATCGGTGCGGCTAAGGCGGGATTATGGGAAGCTGTAACTGATGATATCAGGCAAGTGGTCGAAGCGGCAGATGGCGCAGTAGTTAAAGTAATTATTGAAACAGGTTTGTTGACCGACGACGAGAAACGCCAAGCTTGTCAGGCCGTGATGGACGCAGGTGCTCAGTTTGTCAAGACCTCAACAGGTTTTGGATCAGGTGGTGCTACTGTAGAAGATATTCGCATACTTAAGCAGGCAGTTGGTGAAAAAATCGGTATAAAGGCTTCCGGTGGTATCCGTACTCTGGAACAAGCTAAGGAACTTATTGCTGCCGGGGCAACACGCCTGGGAACAAGCGCCGGTATCGTAATCGCAGGTACTGGTAAGAAGAAAGAGTAGTGTTATTTACATAAACAACCTGTAGAAGTAAACTAGAACGCATGATATAATGTCCTTTACCTGTTCGAAAGGAGGGCAGTAATCATGCGTTCTGTTATGCAAATGATTTCGAGTGGTTCGCTGGCAGTTGTTGGCCTTCTTGTGGCCGGTTTGCTTGTCAGCATGATACCTATTCGTCCGCAACTGTGGCTGTACCCACTTGTACGACAGGCAGTTGCATTAAAAATTGATTATCAGACCAAAGACCTGTTGACTAAAGAAACACCGCATTTTGTTATCCGCTATACAGAGGCTGATGCCGAGTCGGTAGCCATGGTAGCAGCTGCGGCAGAAGCGGCTTACAAGCCGGTGACAACAGAACTTAACTATGCTCCTAAAGGAAAATCACTGATTTTGATTTACCCTGACCGTCAGGCCATGAAAAAGGCTTATGGATGGGATGGAGGATCCAATGCCATGGGGTTTTATTGGGGCGGAATCATCCAGATTTTGTCGCCTAAGGCCTGGCTGGAAAATAGCCAATCAGTCGAGGAGTTTATTGCTATCGGGCCGCTGACACACGAGTATACCCATCTGGTGTTAGATCATTTGGCAAGAGGCAACTATACTCGCTGGTTTACTGAAGGCTTGGCTCAGTATGTTGAATATAAGGCTAACGGGTATGAATGGGTGACTGTCGATAATGGTTTGGCGGGTAAGGTATACTCAATGCAAGAAATGGATGAAAATTTTGATGGGTTGTCAAACCAGGCACTCGCCTACCGTCAGTCGCTGGCAGCCGTCCGATATATTGCGGATGTTCATGGTGATGCGAAGCTGGCGCAAGTCTTAGCTTACCTCGCGTCAGGTGAAAAGGTTAATAAAGCAATCGAAAAATCACTGGGTATGGATTATGCTACCTACGAAACCATGGTTACCCTATGGGCTAAAGGCAATATGAAGCAATATAGTAAAATCGCGAATTAAAGGGGATATGTCATCAAAGACATATCCCTCTTTACATAGATCAACCAGTTTTGGGAAAATTAACAGTGTTATATAGGTACAGTAAAGAAATAGGCAATGCATACGGTTGGTGTGCTACCAACGCTCCAGCGCATTATTATAGAAAATATTACAAAATGCCTACAAAGGAGGGTGGACTCCACGCTTACCCGGCGAGAATTTCTCAAACTATGTACTGCTACCATGGTGACTGTTAGTTTAACCGATCAAGTAGTGCCTCTTATGCGCCAGGCCTTTGCCGAGAGTAAGCTAGTTAAACCTCCGGTAATTTGGCTGGAGCTCGGATCCTGTACCGGCAATTCCATTTCTCTGGACAATGCAGTTAATCCTACTCTTCACCAAGTGCTTACAGATATGGTGGATATGCGTTACAACTGGCTGCTGAGTGCAGTGCAAGGGGCGGAGG
>JAEZVB010000034.1 GCA_023443285.1 Bacillota bacterium | reverse complement strand
GTACCAGGATTAGCTTCCATGCTGATTTCAGCATCTGCTTGGATAGTGAAGTTTGCCGTTAGGCTTGCCAATATTTTTTCCATGAGAGGTACCGGCAATATACTGGGAGTGCCACCGCCAATATAGACGGTGTCAATAAGCGGTTTACATAGCATACCGCCCTGTTCAGCTATTTGCTGACACAAGGCGGTAGTATAGACATCAAACAGGTGCTCAGATTGGGCATAAGAAGCAAAATCGCAGTATAAACACTTCTGTTGGCAAAACGGAATGTGCAGATATAAGCCAAATTTGTTCATTAGCATCTACATCTACCTTTAGTCCATTTTTAAGATAGCCATAAAAGCTTCTTGGGGAACTTCCACACTACCAACTTGTTTCATGCGTTTTTTACCTTCTTTTTGTTTTTCCAGCAGTTTACGCTTACGGGTTATATCGCCGCCATAGCATTTTGCAAGTACATCTTTGCGCATAGCTCGTACCGTTTCACGGGCAATTACTTTGCTGCCGATAGCGGCCTGAATAGGAATCTCAAACATTTGACGAGGAATAATGCCTTTTAGTTTCTCTGCAAGCTGACGACCACGATGTGTGGCTCTATCACGGTGGACAATTACACTAAGAGCGTCAACAGGGTCGCCGTTAAGTAAAATATCCAGCTTAACAAGTGCTGAAGTCTGATAACCGCAAAGTTCATAATCCAGCGATGCATAACCGCGAGTAGAGGATTTCAATTTATCAAAGTAATCGTAAATAATCTCGCTAAGTGGCAAATGATATGTCAACGTAACCCGGTTGGTGTCAAGATATTTCATGTCTTTAAACTCGCCGCGCTTTTCTTGTGAAAGTTCCATAACAGCACCTACATAGTCATTAGGAACAATAATCATTGCTTTTACATATGGTTCTTCCACATGATCAATCTCTTGCGTTGTCGGTAATTTTGATGGATTTTCGATTTCAATAACTTCGCCATCTGTTTTAAATACTCGGTAAATTACGCTTGGTGCCGTAGTAATAAGTGTTAGATTATATTCGCGTTCCAAGCGTTCCTGAATAACATCCATATGGAGAAGTCCAAGAAACCCGCAGCGAAAACCAAAACCTAGCGCAATAGAGGTTTCTGGTTCAAAGACTAGCGAGGCATCATTTAATTGAAGTTTTTCTAAGGCATCCCGTAGATTCTCATAATCGGAACTTTCTACCGGATAAAGGCCACAATATACCATCGGAGTTATTTTACGATAGCCTGGTAACGGTTCAGCTACCGGATTATCAGCACTGGTAATCGTATCGCCTACCCTAATGTCGCGTACATTTTTTACGCTGGCAGCCACAAAACCAACTTGACCAGGCCCTAACTGGTCAACATTTGCCAGGTAGGGTTTGAAAACCCCGACCTCGGTCACTTCCACGGTTTTATTTGTGGCCATCATCCTAATCCTCATTCCAGGCTTAATCGTACCGTTCATAATCCGGACATATGCGATTACACCTTTATAGGAATCAAAATGAGAGTCAAAGATCAGAGCACTTAGTGGCTCATTGGCCTTGCCCTGAGGTGGTGGAACTTTTCTGACAATGGCTTCAAGAATGTCTTCAATTCCAATGCCTGTCTTAGCACTGGAGAGTACAGCATCAGAGGTGTCTAAACCAATTACATCTTCAATTTCAGTTTTTACTCGTTCGGGTTCAGCACTTGGCAGATCAATTTTATTGATAACAGGGATAATTTCGAGGTCATGTTCGAGTGCTAAATAAACATTAGCAAGCGTTTGCGCTTCTATTCCCTGCGCTGCATCAACAACCAAAAGTGCACCTTCACAAGCAGCCAAACTACGTGATACTTCATAAGTAAAATCAACATGTCCCGGAGTATCAATAAGATTAAGCATGTATTTTTCGCCGTCTTTTGCTGTATAATCCAGTCGTACAGCCTGGGCTTTGATGGTAATACCACGCTCGCGTTCAAGTTCCATCTGATCTAATACCTGGTCTTCCATCTCACGGGCAGAGAGAGCTCCTGTGTACTCTAACAACCGGTCTGCAAGAGTTGATTTTCCATGGTCGATGTGAGCTATAATTGAGAAATTACGAATATGTCTTGTATCCATAAAACTGGGGCTCCTCCCTGGTATAATCAAAAATAAAGCATTTTTACATATGTCAATAAATTATACCATCAGCAGCCCGCCTACTGCAAGTTTTACCTATATTCGCGAATATGTTCTTCCGTTTTGTCTATAGCTTCTTGGATCTTGAGTTTTAATTTTTGAAAAGCAGCTTCAACATAAGGTTTGGTCTGCCGCCAATATTCACCTGCCGTTTTCTTAGCTAAAAGTGCTTCGTTTACAAATTGTTGATGCCAGATGCCAAACCAATGCTTTACTTGGAGTCTGGCATTGATAGGAATCTTGATTGAACGGTGGACAATAGTAATTACAAGATTATTATCAGTTAGTGAAATAGCCGTTTGGGGGAAGATATTATCAAAAGTTATACCATACCCAAAGACATGTACTAAATAGCTGCTAGGCTTTTCATTGCGTCCAATATAAAATAAACGTTCTTGTGCGGGGCGTTGAGTTAATGTCGCCAGCTGATGTTCAACTATTCCCACCCCAACAGTTACAATTGTCAGCAGGATAATCAGGCCACTGATAATCAACTTGGTATCTGTTGCTGCCACCCGCTGGAACATGACAATCCTCCTTAATCCAAAACTTAAGTTTCAGCAAGTATTTCTGCTAATATGTCTGCCAGCAGTCCCATGCTCTGGATAGCTTCTTCCTTGCTGCTTTCCTGTGAACCCACCTCAAGTAGCAGCGCTCGAGGATGGAGATGTTGATTATAACGCCATTCCACAAGTTGAATACCACGACATAGTCCGGGGTATTTTGCATTTAGTTTAGCCTCGATTAATTTTGCAAAAGCATGATTCTGCTGCCAATGAGGCTGCGGCAGATCCTGTTGCCCAGTTGCGACAACCATAGCAATTCTTGCTACCTGTATGCCATTAACGATGGCCGTTACATTTTCACGTTTTTCAGCATCGCGGTGAATATCAAAAATCATTTGCAGTGACGGGTTATCTGTTACCATTTTTTGAGCCGTAACTTCTGAAGGTCCATATGCCTTCATAAAACTTGGATAGTCGTGAATGGCCGGACTATGAATGACTTTGATTTCGGCAGATTCTAGCTTTTGGGCTAAGGCCTTCCCTACATCCACAATATCACCAAGTTGACCACCAGGACGATGCGCCACTCCGGAATTAGGAATAAATGACTCAGCCGTATGAGTATGATAGATACCCACTAATGGCGTAGCTTTACTTGCCGAACTTTTGGAATCGAATTTAGGGAAATTTGGCAGCATCGCAGCACTGACAGTGGGTGTTCCTACCTTCTTAAAAGCCAGCATAAAGGGGATTTCTTGTGAAAAAATCGAGCGCCAATCGCTAAAATCTATGTTTGCCAGTAAAAACACTAATCGATGACTGAGTTTGCCGACAGTTGGCTCAGGCGTTATTTGCACAGGGCTTTGCGGCCTTGATACTTCAGCTAAGCCTGGAACGCCTTGAAACAGTACATGTTTTCCTTGTGGCCACAAGCTAGGAATGTATTGGCCATAATATGCTGCTCCGCTTACCGGAATAGCACTGGTTGTACTATTCCAATATATTCCTAATAGTAATCCTATTGCAATTACTAGCAGGCCACTGCCAAATGTTATGTTAAAAATTCTAGATATCTTATAAACGCTAAAGAAATTTGACCATAGCCGATTACTGTTTTTTTGCTTCCGCTGTTTTCTCGTTACCATCGCTGCCTCCGCCAGTTACTGTTTTGTAATTTAGTTTACATACAATCTATATGCCTGGCGGCAAGACGATATTACACTTATTAGCGGACTAGCTATTAATGTAAGTACATATGAATATTCTCATAATCAATATTAGGATGCATAGCTTGATTGATACCACCGGCCACAACCGCAGCAATATCTTCGATCAGTCTGTCAACTTCTTTGGGTGTTACCATAAGGTCTCCAAGCATTTCCGGTAGCACTTGGCGAATAATAGTATGGCGATCCTGATCAGACAGATTTGCCATACTTTTAAAATAGCGACCAAAAGCAGCATGCTCTTGTAACGTGTTAATCGTATCCATCGCGATTGTTGATGCATGAACAACGGTTGGCACACCGATTGCTACAACCGGAACTCCCAGCGAAGCCTGTGTAAGGCCAAAACGTTTATTTCCAACACCTGAACCGGGATTAATACCGGTATTGGCTAACTGAACGGTGGTGATTACCCGCTGGCTGGACGCTGCTGCCAGAGCATCAATAGCAATTACTAAGCTGGGCTTGATTTTAGTTACAATTCCTTGGATGATTTCACCTGTCTCCATGCCTGTTATCCCCAGGACACCAGGAGAAATGGCACACACTGAACGCACACCATTTTTTAGTTCTGGTGACAGCATCTCCTGGAGATGGCGGGTTACAACAATTTTATGAGCTGCTCGGGGGCCTAGTGCGTCAGGAGTAACATTCCAGTTTCCAAGCCCTACAATTAAAACAGTAGCATTGCGAGGCAAGTTGATCATTGCCACAAGTTCATTTGCTAAAAAGTTCATTATTTTTTGTTGTAGCGGGGTATTTTTGTAGCGCAATCCCGGTGCTTCGATAGTTATATATGTACCTTGCTTTTTTCCCATCATTCGTTCGGCATCTGGTGTAGTAATATTTACCCGGGTTATAATAACATCTTGATCTTCACTGGTCTCAACCAAAACACCGGGAATATCTTCGCGCACTTTTTTGCTCAACATTTCACGAGCTTCTAAGGCCAAGTCAGTTCGTACCGTATTAAAAAACTCGTCCATCCATGTCTCTCCTTTATTCCCAATATGGTATAAATGTATCTTATCCGAAAAAAAAGCCACCTATACAAGTCGATTTTATTCTGGCAAATTGCTTGCTTTTTCCTGTAGCCCATGATAAAATAGTTCAGTAATACATACACAAGGAGGTGAATTACTTGCCAAATATTAAATCATCTGAGCGTAGCGTAAAAACTGACGCAGAACGGCGTGCCCGCAATTATTCGGTTAGATCAGCGATTAAAACTTCTACTCGTAAGGTGGAGGAAGCTGTGAATGCCGGTAAAGCAGATGAGGCCAAGAACCTCCTGACAAATGCCGCAAGCACTATTGATAAAGCAGCCGCCAGAGGCGTTATTCATAAAAATGCCGCTGCCCGTAAAAAATCTCGCTTAGCTCTCAAAGCCAATGCCGCACAACAAGCTTAAGAGTTAAAGAGTAAAAACCCTGTTCACTTTTCAAGTGAACAGGGTTTTCGATTATCCCCCAAAGAAAGCCAAACTTTCTTTAGCCGCACAGCTCGATTATTATTTTTTCCAATACTACCGGATCTGTTCTGCTTGATTTTAAGTCTCTGTCAGCGGCTGCTAGGTTAAGCAAGGCGGCTTTCAGCTTACTTTCACTAAACCCACGGCTTTGTTTAACAAGCTTTTCACCAATGAAACCGGGAACTTTGAAAAAATCAGCTACTTCCCTGCTACCATAGCCCTTATGAACTAGCTCTTTAGTCTGCCAAAGCTGTCTGACTTGTCTTGCTAAGAGTGCTAATATCCGAATTGGGTGTTCACCAGCTGCCCACTGCTCCCGCAGTAATGCTAGCGCCTGTGGCGTTTGTTTTTGGCTTATGGCTTCTACCATGGCAAAGACCGATACCTCTGGAACCGCAGATACTATTTCCAGTAAGTCTTGCTGCGTAACTAGCGGCTTGCCAAATGTGTATAAAATTATTTTCTCTAATTCATTATTCATAAAATCAAGCGAAACCTGTGGCATCATACTAACCGCTGCCAACAAATGCTCCTGTGCATCAGGGGCCATTTTTATTTTTAACTCAACAAGTCGTTCAGTAAGCCAAATCCGTAAGTCTTTGCCCTTTAAGGGTGCCGCCTCCAGCACAACCCCGTTTTTTTCCAAGGCCTTGAATATTTTCCGTCTTTTATCAGGCTTATCAGGAGTCATAAATACAACATGACTATAGGTTGGCATGTTGCTAAATAAGGTAATTAGGCGTTCAGTGGCAGTATCAGTTTTATCCGGAACCTCTTCCCCGCCTGCTTTGCGACCAGCGCTAAATAGAGTGGTATTATGAACAATAATCAAATTCTTTTCGCCAAGGAATGGGATTGTTTCAATAGCATTAATCAGTTCTTCTTTATGCGGATCGGCCTCAAAAATAATCAGATTCATATCCCTGTCTTCCACAGGAACGAGGCTGTTGACAAGGGACTGCTCAACTTGGTGAAGGAAATATGTTTCCTCACCGTACAGCAGATAAGCGGAAGCAATTTTGTTCTGTTTGATGGCAGCCAGTACTGTTTTATAGTCCATATTTCACCACATTCTACTTATTTTAGATAGGTATCAACTTCTATATGTATGCCGTCAGAGGTAAATACTATGGCTCCCTGCCTGTCAGTGCGATAAACTATTGCGTGGTGTTCAGCAAGGCGGGTTAGTGTCTCTATGTGAGGATGACCGAACTGATTAGCATAGCCTGCAGAAATAATCGCAAATTGGGGAGCAACAGCCTGGAGAAAAGGCTCTGTAGTCGATGTTCGCGCGCCATGATGTCCCACTTTTAATACTGTACAAGGAGCAATGTTATTTGTCAGGAGTACGGCTTCTCCTTGGGCATCCAAATCGCCGGTGACTAAAAAACTATGTTTTCCATACTTTGCCCGGATAACACTGGACGCTTCATTACCACTTACGACATGACGACTGCTTTGCTGTTCGCCTGCCGCCTGCTCAATAGTAATAGTAACATTATCAATCTCAAAACTTTGACCTGTATAAGACGGGATGACGGTTATATGCCGTGAATGAAGCAGTGCTTGTACTGCCGGTGAATGCTCTTCGCGCGGCAACAACACATTTATAACGTTGATGATACCGGCAACACCGGCAGCCCCACCAGCATGATCTTGATGTCCGTGGGTCAAAATTAGATAGTCAATTGATCTTACGCCATAATGCTTGAGATAGGGAGCAACAACCCGCTCCCCCACATCGAGACCAGAATCACCCAATGTTCCACCAGTATCAATAAGCACAGCTTTACCATGGGGAGTAATTATCAAGGTTGCGTCACCTTGCCCCACATCAATAAAATGTACTCTCAGTGGTTGCGGTTGCCAGGTATATACGGACAATGTGGTAATAACTAATACAACTGTCAACATACTAGAGCGTGGCCACCCGGTAATAAGTTGCCTTGGGCTAGGCAGATGAAATGGACACCAACCATAACTCCAGGCTAATATAAAGTAATACACTACACTACCCGTTATCCCCACAGAAGGTATATACACCGAACTATAAGGTACTGTCGCTAATACCTCTGTAAGTATCATAACAAGACCTAGTAAGAGACTGCTAATCACGAAAATAACATTGCCAGCAACCGGAAGCGCTGTATAAAGAATGATCCCAGCCAAACCAAGGATGATTACCAGTTCAATAATTGGCAGGACAATAATATTGGCAACAAAAGAGATAAGCGAGAAATTATTGAAATACCAGGCAATTACAGGTAATACACCAAGCTGGGCAGAAAGCGTCACAGCGAATGGGCCTGCTAACCAGGCTGGACATCCTGACAAATAATCTAGCATTTTCTGATATAAAAAGATTAGACCGGCGGTAGCACCAAAAGATAATTGAAAACTGATATCAAAGAGTAGCAGCGGCTGATACACCAGCATAGCTAGCCCAGTAACCGCCAAGGCTGCCGGCGCATAATTTTCCCGCCCAAGCACTACTGCCAGTAGACTGATTATCCCCATAATTGCGGAACGTATGACCGGTGGTGTTAGTCCACTCACACATGCATAAAGAATAATAACAACAGCCGCCAGTATTAGCGTAAATAAGGAATCCCAGCGCAAGCACTTACCTAGCCAAATAATTAAACCAGCCACTAGCGCAATATGCGCTCCTGACACTGATAAAATGTGGATTAACCCTGTCGCTGTAAAATCATTAATAACATTCTTACTTATCCCTTGATAGCCACCAAATAGCACGGCTGTTAAAATCGCGGCATCATTTACCGGCATTACTTTTTGCAGTCCGGTAATCATTTCTTGACGCCAGTTGGCAAGCAGGGTAAACCATGAATGCTCCTGATACGTTGCAATCACTTTCATGGTCTGTTCCTGGCCGGTCATACGGGCAGTGATGCCTTGCCGCTTAAGAGCGGCAGTCATATCGATTTGTCCAGGATTATTGTAGCCATGCAGTTCCAGTACTTTTCCATGCATAGCTACTTTATCGCCGTAGGTGACAGGGTTGGCTGCTGCATCTTTATATAGGAGGTTTATTCTGATTTTTCCGGTAGCATATATGGCAGATTCCGCACCTGACGGTTTGACTCTTTCGGCTGTGATTATATATCGTACTCGCTTATTTTGGTCATCAATTATTGATATTTCGGGAACAGCAGCAATAGTCCCCTCAACACTAATAGTTTGTCCTACATAATGGCTAATATCATCAGCTCGTATGAGGATAGCCTGATGATAGCAAAGCATTCCTACTACAAAAAACAAGGCAATAACAGGCCAAAAACTATGTAGATAGTTACTATACACCCGCCATAATGAGGTTAGCAACAATAAAACAGCCACTATTATAAGCGGTATAGGTTGCCAATAATATGAGCTTGCTAGCCAGATGCCGCTGGCAAAGGCAGCACAGATATATATAATGATATTGTATAGCTTCATAACTACAAGGATATCTTATCTTTGAATTGATTATATTTCGCTTCACCAATTCCAGGAACCTTTTTTAGATCGGCAAGATCATTAAACGGTCCATTGGCTGTACGATATTGAGCAATTCGTTCAGCCAGTGCCGGACCAATGCCAGGCAGCTTATCAAGATCAGCTGCAGAAGCTGTGTTAATGTTAATCTTGTCATTGTAATTATTAGTAGCACCGCTATTAGCCGCCGTGCCAGGGTTGGTGGTACTACCGGCTACTGCAGCATTAAGGGCATAGGGAACATTAACTTGCATCTCATCTTTTAAATGCAGAGCCAAGTTAATTCTGGCAGCATCAGCTCCGGGCGCAAAGCCACCAGCCAAACTAACTGCATCAACGACCCGACTGCCTTGGGCAAGTTTATATACACCTGGTTTATTTACTCCGCCACTGACATAAACGACAACCTCGCTGCCTGATGCATTATTGGCAGCATTATTACCGGCATTCGGTAAATTTCCAGGCGCAGGAGCAACCACGACCTGTTCTGTTGATGCTTTTTGCCAAAAGCCCTGGAGACTATAGGCCAATATCCCGCATGCCAACAAAATCACAATAATAAGCTTTTTTTGCACAGCCCCCATAAATCATACCTCACCGTAATCTTTTTATACTACTATTTCAACAAATCACGGCAATATCCTGCCATATTTCTAGTATTTGGTAAAACGTTTTACATATATCACCATTGACATTATTTGGCTCATTGTTTAGCATAACTATGTAGGATAGGTTTTGATTTGGTAATGTAGAATGGCAGGATCAGAGTAGCCGGGAAAGTTGGTGAGTGTATTAGGTAGCCAATCAAAATCAGTTAACGTGTAGAAAGGTAGGATGGAATATGTCTATACAATTTATAATCGTTGTTTCGTATATTATCATACTTTTTGCTATTAGCCTGTACGCAAAACGTAAGGCAGCCGGCGGAAGTGTAAACTTTTTATTTGGTGGACGGCAAATGAATACCTTATTGGTTGCCGCCAATGTTACCGGCTTGGCAGTTGGTGCTGCCTCGACAATCGGGGTTGCTGAAAATGCCTTCACTGCTGGCATTGCCGCCGGTTGGTACAATGCTGCCTGGTCAGCGGGTGCCCTAGTTATGGGCGTATTGGCAGCAGGCAAATATCGTGAAATGAATTGTACCACAATTCCTGAACTGTTTGAACGTTACTATGATAAAAAAGGCCGTGTCATTAGTGTAATTGGTTTAATTACCATTCAATTAGTTATAACCTCTATGCAATATCTGGCCGGCGGTGCCATTTTATCTTCCCTGCTTCCAGAAGTATTTTCTTTTACCGGAGGTATGATTACCAGCGCCGTTGTTTTTATTGGTGTAACATTGATTGGTGGGCTGTGGTCATCCGGTCTTTCCAATATCGTCAGCATTGTTTTAATCTATATTGGCGTCATTACCGGTACAGTCATGACAGTTAACCAACAGGGTGGTTTAGCCAATATTGCGGCAAATTTGCCGCCTGGAACCGATTGGTTTGGACCGGTCGGCGGATTAGGGCTTGCTACCATTGTTGGCTGGTTTGCTGTTATGATTACCCAATCAATAACTGCCCAAGGACCTGTACAAATCGCTTGCGGAGCTGTTAGCGCCAAGGCCTCCAAGCATGGGTTTATCTGGGGAGCCATCTTAATTTTCCCGATTGGCTTTTTATGTGCCGTGCTGGGCTTAGCTGCCAAAGTCGCATTGCCAAATGTCAAAGCAACGTTGGCTATGCCCAAGATTATTATGGGACTTGATCCAATTGTATCCGGTACTACTCTGGCTGCCTTGTGGGCAGCTGATGTATCGACAGCCTGCACTTTGCTGCTTGGCGCCGGCACATTATTTTCTCAGGATATTTATAAACGGTTTATCAATCCGGCTGTTACTGAAAACAAGTATGTTATAATTAATCGTATTACCATTTTAGCCCTTGGCATAATTACGTTATGGCTGGCGTTTAATGCAGTCGGTATTTTAAAAACCTTATTACTTGGTTTAAGTTTAACAACCGCGTTTACACTGGTATTTCTTTTTACCTTGTTTGCTCCCGGCTTATGCCGCCAAAGCTCAGCTTTTTATACAACACTGGCCGGTATCCTGGCCTTGCTAGCTTGGCAGTTTATTCCGGCAATACGGGGATTTGCCCAACCTATCTTTCTGGAGTGGTCTGTTTGCCTGCTAACCTTCCTAGTAGTATCTATTTTTGATACCCGGAAAATTACCACGACAGATCAGCCTGTTTACATTTCGAATTAATCACAGGAGAACATGTATGGAAATAACAAGCATTGATGTTGGCCGCGCTGCCCTGCGAATGGCTATTAGTGAAAGCAGACAAGATGAACAAACCATTCGCCAAACACTTGCCAAACAAAACATACTGTCAGTGGCCGTGGATTTTGGTGGCGAGTATATTCCTTCCGTGAAAAAAATTATTGAACGGGCTGTTGTTGCTGCCCAACGTCAAAATCTGGTGCCTGCCAATCACGTTGGTGAAGGCGCTGTTGCCGGAGCTGTACGTAATGCCTTAGAGCAAATTGCCACTAAAGCAGTGGGCCTTAATGTGGGCGGTAAAATTGGAATAGCGCGCCATGGCGAGCACCTTTGCGTAGCTGTATACTTTGGGGTCGGGGTATTAAATCTCAATGAAGTAGCTGTAGGACTTGCTCACCGGTCGTTACCAAATGGGTAAGGCATTTTATTAATAATGCGAAAGAGGCTGTTGCAATTCAATTGAATACAAGTGGACGGGATGTCCTTTTGTCATGACACAAAAGGACCAAAAAGTCTAGGCCTGAAGCCTCCAAAAGCTGAAAAGCCGGGTGATATTCCTAAAATTCGTAAACTCGCTGCGCTCAAACAGTACGAATTTCTTAACGGAATACCACCCGGCTTTTCTCCTACGGAACGTTTTTTCCGTTAATGGCCAAAGGTTACGGGAGTTACGAGGGTTGGCGTAGACAGTACGAAGGTACATTACTTAGCGCGACAGCCCCTTCTCATCAGCAATCATCATGCCATTTTCTGTTGCTTTCACATAATAGAGGTTATCCGCATGGATTTAAATGTTAGAGTTCGTGGTTAAATCGATTCGGTTCATGCTTATCTAAAAATCTTTTTCATCTTATAAATCCTTAATCAACTGTATTGTTGCGGCTGCATCATTTTGATAAGTTTTTATCTCCTCATGAGCACTCATCTCTTCGCTATTATCTTTTTTAACACCGAAAAACAAATCTTTCAATTCAAAACATGATCTAATTGTTTGTTTATTGTCGCTGGTTAAATCAAAAGTATTGAAGAATTGTTCATCAATTTTCGCAGCTAAATTACCAATATTTTCATTATGTTGAGTTATCAAGTCTACAGCAACTTCTCTTCCTTCTGATGTATATTTCGAAACCTCTGAAAGTAATTCTAACTCAAGTTTTATAATATTTTTGACTTTCTGATTTAGAATACTATCTTTTTTCAATAAGGGAACATTCGGAATAGGTAATTTGAGTATACGTTTTGGTTTATGTGGATTTAAACTCCCAAAAGCTACGTAACAATACCATAGAAATAACGAACTTTTTAACCAAGCGACAATACTCTCTTCAGAAAAATAACTCACAAACTCTTTCTTTATTGTCATGATTAATGTTGGTTCTAGATGATCTAATGATATTAAGCCCCACTCTTGATTGTCATTTTCGACGTAGTAAACCGCGCCGCCAGGTGTCATTATAATAGCATTTCCATTGATTTTTTTTAATCCTAGTTTGTCTAGATTTAAGTTTTTGTATCTTGGTACAGAATAACGTAAATATGCATATTGTAGTCTAGGTAAATTCCGGTCAACTAAAAAAACATCACCATCTGCATCCCCGTTAGAAGAAAGTTCTTCGAAGTTAATGGCAACTCCATCGTAAGGTTTTATCATATTAATATTAAATACATCGGCAAATTTTAAAGAATTACTTTCTATTTTATTCACGAGTACAAACTGTTGGGAGCTTTCTCTTATTAAATCTAAGGTAAGAAGAACTTTACTAAATTTTTTATCATAGAGGGATTGAAATTCACTTACTCTTTTTAAGATAGCATCATTGGAAATATGCAATAGTTCGTTAGGAGTAGCTTCGTATACCAAATTTTTATTCTTAAAAAGAAAAGTGCGATTATCTTTCAAGTGATAAATTACGTCGATAGTACTTTTAAGTCTTATTACTGAAACGATTTTGCTACCATACTTATACTCCGTTGTAAAAGAAACAAATGTCGGAAATTCTGGGTTAATAGATGACAGGGACGCATCAATCAGCCTTTTTACTTCTGCTCCATCTTGATTTAAGCCTACAATATTTTTGCTATCAGGCTTAACTCCAAATACAATTGTACCAAATCCCCGATTTAATATAGCGCATAATACTTTTTTTATATCTTCAAAATATGACTCATTTATGTTTTCGAATGCTACTGTACTAGGGTCATCAATAATCTTTTTAATTATATCTGCTATTTCAGGTCTTACAGTCGCACTAACACATTGATTTGGATTCTTAAGCGCAGCGCAAACGCTTGAAAAATTGAAAGTTTCTAATTTAAGATAAGTTATACTCGCCCCTGGGTCATCACTACCTCCATGATAATCTGAGGACTGAATAAATGCGATAGGCTCTCGTCTTTTATACTCATCATTTTGAAGCCAAGCTTCCATCTTTTCGCGACTATTGGCACTTTTATATGATATTCCAATTAAACACGAGGATTTAAAGACTTGGGCGCGATAATTACCTGGTTTTAAATCGTTATATATTCCTTTATTACTGTCTGCATGAGCTGCAATAACGATTGCTCCCAAGCTATTTGCCTCAGTAATAGCTTTGATGACATCCATATTTGCAGGGATATCAAGTACTTCTCTACCTTGAAGTTCAGTGGTATATCCAGCGTCTAACAATAGCTGATTTATACGAGATGGGTCACTGGTAGGATCAAAAATAAATAATAAATGAATCCCTGGTGTAGCCTCAAATTCAACTCCTGGTAGTATACAAATACTTTCGAATAATTCATAGTTAGATTCTAGTTTTTGAAGCTCAATTTTAAGATCGGGATATTGTTCTGCATAGGGCTTTAAAACATTAATTTTTTCACTTATCTCTCGTTTAAGTTCCAGTAACTGTAAATAACCTTTTATAGTGTTATGATCAGTTATTGCAATTAATTTAATATTTTTTTCGCAATATCTTCTTAATATCTCTAAATATTCTGCATTGCTTTTTTCTCCTTTGTAGCAATGAGATGCAGGAGTATGTACATGAAGATCTACGCCGACAAATTCTTCTGCTCTAATATTACTCAAGAAAAGCCACCCCGTTACATTCCAAAGTTTTACATACATACTATAATTCTTCTTAAATTTGACATTTCCTTCAAGAACGTTAATGAAACCCACCGACATAAAAGTGTCAAGCGGGACGGAGTTATTGACAACCGTAGGGCGACTAAGCTTCAATTGGGATAACTCCCGTTACCCCAACGGCCTTTGCCGGAAAAAGCGTTCCGCAGGAGAAAAGCCGGGTGGTATTCCGTTTAGAAACCCGTACTGTTTGAGCGTAGCGAGTTTACGGGTTTTAGGAATACCGCCCGGCTTTTCAGCTTTTGGAGGCTCCAGGCCTAGACCTTTTGGTTACTTTAGGGGCAATGCCAAAAGTAACATCGTCACTTTAGCACTCATATTGAAATCATGCTAAGAGTCACGGAACCTATATAACCAAAAGGAACCACAAGACCCGCCACAGGCGGCCGTCACCCCCGTCACCCTAACGGCCTTGCTGGAAAAGCGCTCCACCGAAGAAAAGGCGAATATAAGAAAACCCCTTGCCGTTTGGCAAAGGGGTTTTGTACTAAATATTCTTCTGTCCTTTTGCTACACTCAATATGTGAGTGATATATTGGTTAGCACTAACGCCTTCTTTTTCGGCAGTTTCGATAACCCATTTGTGAAGGCTTTTAGGCATTCTTAATTGGAACTTACCATTATAATCTTCAAGGTGTGACCACGGCGCTGGGACTTTGCGTCCCTCCTCATGGCAAATCTCAAGCCAACCATTTTTTGCTTGCATAGCGTCTTCTAAAGCTTCCTCTATGGTATTCCCAGTACCAATAATACCTTTTAAATCAAGAAATTCGACTACCCAACCAGAGCCTTCTTCCTCGCTTAAAGGGTTGACCGAATAGGGATAATCTATATTTAACAGGGATTCCAGCCCTTTTTGCTGACCATTAATATAGTTTTTCAAAGTCCAACATCTCCTTTTCATTTGATGCCAAATTTAACTCATTAGTATATTCTAAAGCATCGGCAAGAGTTTACTCTTTAGTTCCCTCAACCAATGCAATTGCTTTTATCACATAAATACCCTTTAAGGGGCGTTGGCGAGGCACAGATAATCTTTCACCATTCAACATATAGTAGCGGTGACTGCCTTTACCTTCACTCCACTCTGCACCATTTGCTACTAAGTAATTGTGAAGTTCTTCGAAGTCAACGTTCTTCGGGTTGTTCTTCATCTTAGCTATTAGTTTGTCCTTCTTAGTCATTCATACAAATCCCCTTCCCGCAAAGCAGATTTAAAAATGATATATAAAGTTGGGCATATTCATGTTACCATGATATCACCAGTGATGTCAATATCGCATGTGATATCACCACAAGCTTAATATTAAGGCACTGTCAAGGGGACAGGGTATTGACAACCGTGGGGCGACAGAACTTCATCTGAGGTAACCCCCGTAACCCCTAACGGCCTTTGCCGGAAAAAGCGATCCGAAGGAGAAAAGCCGGGCGGTATTCCGTTAAGAAATTCGTACTGTTTGAGTACAGCTAGTTTACGAATTTTAGGAATACCGCACGGCTTTTCAGGTCCGTGCATTGATATGGAGACTATATCATACAGCAATGAAAGCTGCTCTCTAGTGGAACAGGTTAGCGTGGAGGCTCCAGGCCTAGACCTTTTGGTTACTTTTGGGGCAATGCCAAAAGTGACATCGTCAAAGTTCCTAGTATTCTCTTGTATAATATAAACTTGTCTATATTGGCATCCTATACTCGATTAAACGTAAAGGAGATTTTCTATGGATAACATACTTTCCACAATCCAGCACACCCCCTGGTTATTTGCTTTAATAGTTGCATGGAGTATCGCCTGGAAGGCTATCGCCACTTGGCATGCCGCCCGCAATAGTCAATTAGGTTGGTTTATCGCACTATTCGTAATTAATACAGTCGGTGTGTTAGAGATAATTTATCTTGCTTTCTTTTCAAAAAAGAAGTGATAAGAAGTGTCAAGGAGACGTGGTTACTGACAACCGTAGGGCGACTAAGGTTCATTTCATATTTCCCATAAAAAAAGGACCGCATCAGCTCAATAATTTTACATTGAACTGCAACAGTCCCTTGACACCCCGTTATTGTAAACCATCCCAATTAGCTAGATCAATTACACCATAACGTTTTTTCGCTTTATCAAGTCGCACCGCAAAATCCCTAAAATAATCCATGCTATTGTCAGCAGGCCTGATTTGTTTCCATTGACTTATTACCCAGACATTTCCTTCTCTTGTTAATTCTATATCTGCCATAGAATCAGCGATAGTTTTTCCAATTGTCCCGGGATTGATAATTTCCATAGTATAAATAGCTCTAGCCTTCAGAGTTCCATTTATGTAAGTTACATCTTCTAAGCCATTAAGCGTATAACATTTCACTGCCGAAAGGTTTCCCAATATCTGCGTTTCTGGCATTTCTCTCATCCCTAGATGTACTTCTTTTATCTTCTTAATGTTTTTGTCAGTCACTGCAATATAAAATGGTACAAGTGCCCGAATCATCTCCCGTTCCTCTGCTGTAATTAATGATCCGTCATGTCCACTAATCTGCTGCGAAGTAATTTGATATTCAGCCTTTCCAAAAGCATGACAGCCTACCAAATTAAAGACTAGCATTACCATTAACACTACTATTACCAAACGATTTACTTTCATATACTCACTCCCATGAATACGCTACATATTATCTTTTATCTGATCCCAATTAACTTCTTTGATTTATAATACCTCCGACCGTATTCCATGTTTTTATTATTCTGGATAATTAAGTAAATTCCTTTATAAAATACAAAAAGGTGGTGTTGATGTCTGGTGTCAAAGTGGTGTCAGGGGACGGAGTTATCGACAACCAGCTGGGGTAACCCCCGAACCCTAAACGGCCTTTGCCGGAAAAGCGGTCCGCATGAAAAAAGCCGGGTGATATTCCGTTAAAAAATCCCTCCTGTTTGAGCGCAGCGAGTTTGGGATTTTAGGAATATCACCTGGCTTTTTAGCTTTTGGAGGCTTTTGGCCTAGACCTTTTGGATACTTTTGGGGCAATGCCAAAAGTGACATCGTTCCTTAATTATACCGATTATCAATTACTCTAGCTGTTTTCTTTTCACTACGCGGCAACTGTCCAATAGCAAGCGATTCGGCATTAATTGTTAAGCCAACTTTGGTTTTAAAATATTTCTTTACCCGCAGTTCCAGGTTACTGCCGTCAAAACCGGTTTGTTGCTCAAAGCGTAGCAGCATAGTATCCTTAGCATCTTCATCACGATCAAGGACAATCTGGTATTCACTGCTGATGCCTTCGATGTGTTTTAAAACATCTTCTACCTGACCGGGGTAGATATTGACCCCTTTGACTTTAACCATATCGTCAGATCTACCAAGGATCAGATCATGTCTGGGATGCTGCATGCCACAGGAGCATTCCCCTGTCAGTAGCCGGGTAATATCACGGGTTCTGTAGCGGATGAGCGGTGCTCCCTCTTTGGTTAAGGTGGTAATAACCAATTCTCCATATTCGCCGTCAGCTACTGGCGAGCCTGTTTGTGGATTGATAATCTCAAATAACAGATAGTCGTCCCAATAATGAAGTCCATTACCGGCGCGGCAGCTTATCGAAATTCCCGGTCCATAGATCTCAGTCAATCCATAAATATCATATAATTCGACGCCCAGTTCTTCCCGTATCCTGGCACGCATTTTATCGCCCCAGCGTTCTGAACCAAGAATAGCTTTTTTTAGTTTAATATTACTTTTGAGTTCACGTTTGCGAATCTCTTCGGCCAACAACAACGCATACGAGGAGGTCGCACACAGGGCTGTTGACTGTAGGTCTACCATCATCTGCAGCTGCTTTTCCGTATTTCCCGGTCCCATCGGAATAGCCATGGCACCCAGTTTTTCTGCCCCGGCCTGAAAACCGATGCCGGCTGTCCACAAACCATAACCTGGTGTAATTTGTATCCGGTCTTTTGCGGTTAAACCAGCCACAGCCATGCAGCGCCGCATCATCTCTGCCCAGGTGTCAACATCATTGACGGTATACGGAATAATAATGGGTTTGCCGGTTGTACCTGATGATGAATGGATTCTGACGACTTCTTCATCAGGTACGGCTTGAATATTAAGCGGATAAGCCTCCCGCAGCTCTTCTTTGGTGGTAAATGGGATATGAGCGATATCTTCTGGAGTCTGAACAGCATCTACATCAAAACCAGCAGCTTTATATTTATTTTGATAAAACGGACTTTGTTGCTGCACCCGCTGCAACAGAGTCTTTAACTTAGTAAATTGTTCAGGTTTCATTACTCAGCTCTCCCTTTATTATTACAAATATTGCTGGAAGTTGTAGCCAATTTCCAGAGCCTTTTTATTTAAGTCCATAAACTTCGCTGGCAAATTATCACTAATTGTCTGCAAGACTTCTTCCTGGGAAAATGGTAATAATGCTTGTTTGATAGCAACGCCCAGCATGACAACATTTAGCACTTTGGAAGTACCGGCGGCAGCACAAAGCTTTTGTCCGTCAATAAACACCACTTGCTGACCTATTTTTTGCAGATACTGAATAATATCAGCTACTTGATAGCTGACGCCTCCTAAGGAAGCGGTTACCGGTATAATCGGTTTGGTGTTGACCAGCAACTGTCCGTGTGGTTTCAAAAATCCAAGATTACGCACGGCTTCGGCTGGTTCAAAACCGATAATCAAATCAGCCATACCAAGCGGAATAGCTGGCGAGCAGTTTTGATCGCCAATTCGCACATGACTAACTACGCATCCGCCGCGTTGAGCCATACCAATAGTCTCTGAAGTCCGAGCAAAATACTGCTTGCTAATAGCTGTTTGGGCAATTATTTTTGAGGCAAGCACGGTTCCTTGTCCGCCAACGCCGGCTAATAAACAATCTACTCTCATTACTCTACCCCTCCAATTGCCTGCACCGGACATATCTGGCCGCAAAGCTGACAGCCATAACATAAATTCGGATTAATTGTTACTTTGTCGCCGTCTGTGCTCATGGCCGGACAACCAATCTCCTTAATACATTTCTTGCAGCCAATACAGGTTTCTTTGACTTCTTGAATATCTTTTGGTTTGATAATCGCTATACAAGGTGCTTCAAAAATTACGACAGACACGCCCTTATGAGTTACTGCCGCAGTTACTGTTTCAATTGCCTGGGCTAAATCAAACGGATTGGCTTTGGCGATATATATTACACCGCAGCCTTTCACCACATTTTCAATACTAATTTTTTCTGAAATACTTCCCATCATAGTTTTGCCGGTACCGGGATGCGGCTGATGGCCTGTCATGGCCGTTGTGCTATTGTCAAGAATAATTACCGTAATATCGGTTTCGTTATAAACAGCATTAATGATTCCCGGAATACCGGTATGGAAAAAGGTTGAATCGCCAATAAATGCAATTTGTTTTCTATTTGGTTCGGCCAGTTGCAAGCCTTGGGCGATGGTGATGCCCGCCCCCATGCAAAGACAAGTATCCACCATATCGAGCGGCTGGGCATTGCCTAATGTATAACAGCCGATATCGCCGGTAAAAACAGCATTTTGTCCGGCCTTTTTCATGGCTTGTTTTACACTATAAAAGGATGCTCTATGTGGACAGCCTGCACAAAGTACCGGAGGCCGCACGGGAAGTGGCGGCAGTTCAACAGGGTTAGGCAGCGCCGTTTGCTCTTGACCTACGAATTTACTTATGGCTGCCGCCACCAGTTCGTAACTATATTTACCCGCTACCGGCATATCCTTTGTAAGTTTGCCTTTAATACGGATTGATAAACCTAGCTTGCCACATAATCTGAGCAAGTTTTCTTCAACAACCGGATCTAATTCCTCAATAACAAGAACCTCTTCCAGCCCTTGCAAAAATTGTAGAATTAATTTGTCAGGGAACGGATGTGGTGTTGCCAGCTTAAGTATTTTAACGGGGTTGTTGATGGTTGCTAGGGCTTCAGTTACATAAGTAGAAGAAACGCCACAGCCAACAATGCCCAAGGTGCCTTGCCCACTAATCTGGTTATAAGGGGAAAGCGAAAAATCCTGACTGATTTTAGCTTCATTAGCATCAATTCGTATATGATTTTGATACGACAAACGCGGGAATATTACCCACTTAGGGTCTTTTACAAATCCCTCAATTTTATTGGAATATCGCTCATTATCAGTTTCTACACTGGCACAAGCGTGGCAAACTTGGGTAGTAGGTCGAAACAGTACAGGGGTATTATATTTTTCTGACAAAGCGAAAGCCTCGGCAATCATAGTATAGGCTTCCTCCGGTGTTGCCGGATCAAAAACCGGTAGATGCGCATATCTGGCAAAATGTCTGGTGTCTTGTTCTGTTTGCGAAGATATCGGACCCGGGTCGTCAGCAACCAAAACAACCATGCCGCCTTTTACACCGATATAAGTCAAACTCATTAACGGGTCGCTGGCAACATTAAGACCTACCTGTTTCATCGTAACCAATGTCCGGGCTCCGGTATAAGCTGCCCCGGCAGCTACCTCCAAGGCCACTTTTTCATTTACCGACCATTCAACATATATGTCATCATCCCGGTGTTTAGCAATGGTCTCAAGTACTTCGGTCGAAGGTGTGCCAGGATAGCCACAAACAACATTGACGCCTGCTCTGATAGCACCGAGAGCAATTGCTTCATTACCCATTAGAAGTTTGGTTTTCATGTATATTCCTCCATTTTTGGCAAATAAAAAAACACCTATCCTGTTACAAGGACAGATGTCTAATCTGCGGTACCACCTTGGTTGTCAAACACAATTGCTTGACCGCCTCATAAGAATGCTAACACATTCTTGGCTCGATAACGTGAGCACACGTTCAAAGCTAATCAGTCCTAAGACTTTTCACTCCACCCTCAAGGGTCCATTTGTTCAGTCCGCATTTCTGCCAAGTTCCCAGCTGCCTTGACTCTCTGTAAGCGCGTAACTGATTTAATCTCCCTATCATCAGTTTACCATATAATTTTAAACTCTACTTTACTATAATATAATTTAATCATAGCGGACTTCCATTTGTCAATATATATAATTAAAAAACGAAAGCGCCCCATTAGGAAGCGCTTCGTTTTTTTGGTTAAATACGTTTAAGCAGTTGAGCTAATATGTTATATTTTGCCTCGCGGAAAATCTGATCATAGTCGACAATATACCATTCCCCATCGATTTTCTCTAGACCAACTGGCTTAAAGATAACACTAAGGGAATTTTGTTCAGTTTGCAAAGTAGCCAACGCGGCAGCATAATTACCTTGCTGCGCTACAATTTTGACTGAGAGCAAATTAGCATTTTTTATCGTAGCACTGCTCTGCCCGGTAACAAATTTTAGTACGGTTTGTGTATCTCCTACAGATGTTGGCGACACATACAGTGCAGCCTCATTCATGCGATTGCCTTTAGCAGCATCGAAGAAGGTTTGTATTACTGCTTCCGGTGATAGGTTAGCCTGCCGTTTAAGATCAGAACCGCCACCACAGCCTGCCGTAGTTAGCAGAGCCATCATAAGTACTGCAACTAAAAAATATTTGTATCTCATAAGTAACTCATATCCATCCTTTCCTGATTATATTATGGTAACAAGATACAGCTACATTATAGCACAATACTACGAGCTTTTTATGTGGTAAATGCCACCAACAAGCAATGCATGAGTCCCCCGTTAGTCGGTTGATGCTCATGCATTGCCGGTTATATTACTAAAGAATAAAATTACTGCTAAGTCTAATTATTTCTTACTGCTGGCTTTGCAGTTCTTTGGTAAAGGCAATAAGTTTGTTGGTTACGGCGACATCGCCCATACCAAAGATGTGCAGTCCGTCAACTTGTTGATAAATCTGTTTGATAAACTCACAAGCTACCTCAAAGCCTGTTTTTCCAGCTTGCATTTCATCAAGTATATTTTGCGGTACGGTTACTCCGGCCACATTCTTATTGACAAATTCAGCCATTTTTAAACTTTTCAAAGGCATTATACCTAATAATATTGGTTTACCGAGAACTTTGGCTTTGGCTAAAAATTGCATTGCCTGCTCAGCATCATAAATAGGCTGGGTTTGAAAAAAATCGGCGCCTGCGTTAACCTTTTTTTGTAAAGTAATCATTTCCGCATCCAGATTGACGGCTGCCGGCGTAGCCGTAGCAGCTACTGTAAACTGAGTTTGTCCTTTGAATACTTCGCCATTGGCATCATTTCCTTGATTAAGGCCTTTTATTAGTTCAATTAACCTTGCTGAATTATAATCATAGACGCCACTGGACTGGTATGGGCCATGCTGCGGACCATCGCCAGTTGTTGGCAGCAAATAACGAATACCTAACGCATGCGCTCCGAGCAAATCAGCCTGAGTTCCCAACAAACTACGATCACGGCAGGTAAAATGGGGAATGGTTTCCATACCGGTTGCCTTGCTAATTACTGCAGCTGCCATTACCGAATTCATTCGCAGCCGGGCGTTCGGGCAATCATGAATATTGAGAGCATCCAATCCGGAATACTCGTTGACTTTGGCAATACTCTCTTCAATATCAGTACCGTTTATCCCACCTAATTCGGTTGAATAAACAAAAGACTTACCTAATTTATCTCTTAGCACGCAGATACCTCCCAATGATGTTTTCTATACTATTCCATAAAAAACGATCTTTTCCTTTTTGTTCTGCACTGTTTGATAACAACTGATATAAAACCACTTTATTTTGCAAGAAAAAACTAGTGCTGTTACTTAATTTCAGTAACAGCACTAGTTTTCTTTTACTTAGTTATTGTTGAGGCTGGGGACCACGGGGATGTTTTGGCATGGGAATTTTGCCATGAATCATATCGTCGATACGATTTGCCATAGCAGTTTTGATTTGCTCAGCCTTGTCTGAGGGTATTTTGCCTGCTTTTACAGCCTGATCCAGGCGCTGCTCCATCTCGTTTTGCATTAATTCTTTGAGACTCTGTTCACTGACACCGCGTTCATTAGCAATTGTCAGTAATGATTTGCCTCCGTCCATTTCGGTTTTCAAATTTTCAGCGTCTATGTTGAGGAGGCTCAATAACTGCTGATTTGGAATAGATTTGGCCCCATAGGCATATGCCGATGTTCATATCGGGGTGCCTTGCCATTAATCATGTCAGTTATACGTTTTTCCATATCGGCTTTCATTTGGTTTGCCCGTTCTTCCGGGATGCGTCCGGTTTTTACATCTTCATTGATGCGTTCGGTTATTTGGGTAGTCAGAAAAGCAGTTAGTTGCTGCTCAGAAACATTGTGTTCCTGGGCAATGGCTGCTAAAGTTTTACCGGCATGCATTTCTGATACAAAAAATTCCTTATCCATGTGTAACAATTCGAGCAGCTTGGTATTATCAAACAGTGGGTGGTGCATGTGGCCGTGATCCGGTTTGTGCTTTGGCATTTTTCCATTGATTATGTCGGCCACACGCTTTTCGATATTGGCTTTCATTTGGACGGCATCAACCCCTGGCGGAAGTCGTCCTTCTTTTTCATCATTATCAATGCGTGCTGTCATTTGCTCAACCATAAAGCTGGTAAGCGACTGCTCAGAGATTCCTTGTTCTTTAGCAATTTCAGCTAGTGTTTTGCCGTCTTTGGCTTTAGATGCAAACGTTTGTTCATCGATTTTCAAAAATTCCAGCAAAGCTTTTATATTTTCATGAAATCCCATCGGCGGCTGGCTTCTTTTACCGAACTGCCCTTTTTCGTTTTGGCTGTGATGCCATTTGTTAGTTGGAATATCTTGTTTATCAGTTGTAGCAGCCATTACAACTCCGTTTGCCGTAACCATTGTTGCCATACTTATTGCCAATAACCATAATCTTTTTTTATTCATTTTCAATCATCCCTTTTCTTTTTGTTTGGGGCTATGATTGTATTATGCGCTCCATTTTTTTGAATATCTTTTGAAAAAACTAGAAAATAAAAAAACTGGAATGTATTTTACTACACTCCAGGCGTCGGCAAGCCGTTTAATAGCTTGATATGGTATTGGTTTTTATCGGCAACCAGTATATTCATGCAGCCATAATCCTGTGTAAGGCGAAAAATATTTTCCAGTGGCATACCCAAGATATAACACAAAATTATGCGATTGATGCCGGCATGTCCTACAATTAAAATAGTCCCGTCAGAAGTATTCAGCAAATCGGCAAATGCCGCCAGAATCCTGGTTTGACAGTCGGCGAAGTTTTCGCCTCCCGGAATATGATAATTGACGATATTTTTGCCGCGTTCCACATATTCTGTCGGGTAGAGCTGCTCAATTTCCTTAAAAGTTTTCCCTTCCCATTCCCCCATGCTAATTTCCCGCAAGTCACGCCTAATTGTTGGCGAAACGGTTACATGCTCGGTAATGATTCTAGCGGTAGCAACCGAACGCATGAGATCACTGCAAAATACGGCAGAAAATTCCTGATTGGCAAGCAGTGTTTGCACCAGGAGCGCCTGGCGTATTCCTTCCTGAGAAAGCGGAATATCAATTTGACCAATATATCGTCGCACATGCTTCTCTGTCATAATTTCCCCATGACGCATCAAATATATAAGCCTTTTATTTGACATGCAGCACTGCCTCCTCTGTTATGTCAGTTACCTGGATGCTGCGTTTACCGGGAGGTATTAGCAATTTGCGCGTAAATTCTCCGGCAAGTACAATGCTGCCTTGCTCCTCGGCTTCCCTAACAACCGGTAATTGACGCGCAGCCTGTAAAATCCGGAATTTATCCGGCAATGGCTGGCCAGGCACTACCTCGACAACTATTTTTATTATAAGGGGCGCAGCTTTAATAACAGTTACTGTAAAATTAGTAACTCCAGGTAAGCCAAACAGCACGTCATCAAAATCTGCCATCACAAATGTCCCTGCTTGTGGCAAGTGTATCAAGCCATCCTTCCGGCAACGTATGCGTTCCAAACGCCGCAATTTACTGCCACAAGGACATGGCTCAGTAATAAACCGCGAAATATCTCCTGTCCGGTAACGGACAAGCGGCATACCTTGCCGTGTCAGGGTGGTAAAAACCACCTCGCCATACTCGCCGTCCGGCAGAGCTACTCCCGAAACCGGGTCGATAATTTCGAAATATAAATCGGCTTCCCGCAAATGGCAGCCTGTATGAGCGGCGCATTCCAGCCCCCCGCCAAGCCCCATTTCAGTCATACCGTAATGATCAAATACTTCACAATTCCAAATACGCCTAATTTCATTAACAATGGCACCAGAAACATAGTCGGTGCTTACCAAAGCGCAACGTGGCTTCCATGTACTCTTGTCCCATTTTTCCCAATACCGAGCCATTGCCAAAACCTGTGCAGGCACACCCACAAGGCAGGTCGCCTGCTCACGACACATTGTCTGTACAGCGCCAGCCAGATCATCTACAAGACCATAAGCAACAGGAATTGCACCTATACGATTCAAGCCTTGCAGCAAAAGTTCACCTACGCTGCCTGGACGTTCTCCAGGTAGCAAAATCAGAGCTTTATCGCCTGCTCCCACTAGGGTCGACATACCACAAGCAAAAAAATCAATTGTCAGTTCCTGGTCATACTTGCTGAAATAAACCTGCTTAGGTTTTCCGGTAGTCCCTGAGGTCGCCAGTGTTACCACACGGCTGATTTGACTCTGTGAACCGCATACCATTTCACGTGCATGTTCTGTCAAATCTGTCGCAGTTGTGAAAGGATAATCGGCAATATCCTCCAGCCGGTTAAGGCAAGCTGGCTGGCAACTTGCCAGATGCCGTCGGTAAAAGGGACTAAGGCTTTGTGCTTTAGCAATAGTTTCTTGTAAGCGAGCCAGTTGGTAAGACTTTAGCTTGGTTTGTGCCAACGGCCTGTCGGCAGCTCCTATTTTTCCCACTATCCATTCGTCTAAAGGTGTAATCGGCATGCCAACTGTCATTTTCCCCTCCGATATAGCGCTTTTCCTTGCCTGTTAGTAAGGTTATAAGCACAAAAAGGAACTAGAGTATTATCCGGTGACACCACATGAATAAAACACTGTTGCAACCGTTCCAGATCCAAGGTCCAAACATCCTGAAACGCCATACCTGATATGGCAAGCGTGTAAGTGCCTACTCGTTCCAAAAACGTATCTAAACTGGATATATTACCAACACCGGCTTGCGTAGTAATCTGTTCTTTACGATAGCTGCCGGTTCCAGGTGGAGCTGACCATTGCCTGGCAACAAACTGTCTGGCACGTTTTGCGCCATCAATTCCAGGTTTACTATGACAGCAGCAGTTGCTTGTGGTTTCCGGTAGTAAAGGCTTTAGTTGCCCATCAGGCAGTAAGACAAAGTTGCCATGAAAAGAGCAATGAGCATGTTCACCGCCTGGTGGCCGAAAATGTGCTGCTTTCATTTGGCCATCTGTCTGGTTTTCAATTTCGCGCAAAACCCGGGGAAGTGTAATTCTGTCACTGTCTTTCGGCTCAGTTGGGTATCTGCCGAAATAGCTGATCGGCTGAAAATGGACTCCCCGCACAGCAGGCATCTTACTAATGGCAAACCGCAAAATATCGCCAATCTGACTATCATTTATCCCTGGCACCAAGGTTGGCACAAGCACTACTCCGAGATCATGAGCAGCACACACTTCAATAGCTTGTTGTTTGAGTGCAAACAGATTTTTTCCCCGCAGTTTGTTGTAGACACTGTCGCTTACACCATCAAATTGCAAAAAAACGCAATTAAGGCCTGCTGCTTTTAGCTTAGCAACATATTGTTCATCGTTTGCCAGGCGCAGGCCATTAGTATTGACTTGAAAAAAAACCAAACCCAGTTTTTTCCCTAAGGCAATGATGTCAGGCAAATCATCCCGTACAGTAGGCTCACCGCCGGATAATTGGATATTATATGGTCCGCCGCTGTTCATGAGCATCTTATACCAACCAGCAATAACATCAAGTCCAGGCTCTTTCCTGTCGGTCGGCGTAGCGGCGGCAAAACAGACTGGGCAATGCAGATTACATTGATTTGTCACTTCTAGCAGCACGCAGCAAGTTTGCTGGCGGTGATCCGAACATAAGCCGCAATCAAAAGGACAACCCTGACTGACCTCAGTTGCACACACCGGCGGCGCAGTTGGTACTTGCGCATTTGTCCAGCTTATATAGTCAGGAGCGCCCTCCCAAATACAAACTTCATATTCGCCATGCTCGGGACAGGATTTTTGCAAAAAAACTTTCTTGCCTTTTGCCACCCGAGTTGCTGGAATTCGCTTTAAACATTCAGGACAAACACTATGCGTTGTAGAGAGCACAATTTCTCTTATTTCTTTATTGTCATCCATAGGCAAGCTATCTCTCCCCATCAGCCATCTGGTTTCGAAGTAATTCTTCTAAAAAGAGCTCAAAGTGTTCTTTGCTTTCCTGAGGATTTCCTGTTGGAAAACTCACTTTAATCACATTGTCGGTAATAACGCCTTTGATGGTGGTTCCACTCTTAGTGACAACCTGAAAACAAGGTCGCGGAAAATTTTTATGGTATTTAATAGAACCAAACGCCCCAAAACATTCAATAATCTCTTCTTTAACTTTAAAAGGGAGCCTATATTCATAAATATGGGTACCGCTAAAACAATTCTCGACCTTCTTACATTCATACATTTTCATGAATTATCGCACCAATTGCCTGCAGGCAGTAATCAATATCCGAATCAGTGGTAAACCGAGAGAGACTGAATCGTACCGTGCCAGCAGGGGCTGTGCCCAAATTAGTATGAATCAGCGGCGCACAGTGGAGTCCGGTGCGGCAAACAATGCCAAAACTTTTTTGCAACACTTCGCCAACATCTTCTATCGGCCAAGTTTTAAAAGTAAAGGATATAACCGGCGTACGGGGCGGCGTTGTAAGGATAACATCAGCACCCAAAGCAAGAAGGCCTGCTGCCAGCCGCTCAGTTTTGGTTAGTAATGCGCTAGGTTCAAGCAGGTGATTTGCGCTCCAGGTTAACGCGGTTGCCAGACCGGCGATTGCCGGATCATTGGGTGTACCTGCTTCGAAACGGATAGGCAGAGTTTGCGGCATCTCATTAAGATCACTTTGCACCCCGGTTCCCCCTACCCATACTGGTTCTAGGTCGATTTTCGGGGCTATGTATAATCCACCTGTCCCTGGTGGTCCTAATAGATATTTATGTCCGGTAAAGGCTACCAAATCAATTCCCCATAAGTCTGGCAAAACAGGTATTATCCCCAGGCTTTGGGATGCGTCCAGAAGGGTAATGGCTCCTGCCTGTTTGGCTATCTTGGCAAGCAGCTCCGCATCATTTACAGCGCCGGTAACATTGGAGGCATGGGTAAAAACTGCCAATTGCGGCGTATATTTTATTATAGCTCTTTCCCATTCTTCCGGGTTAAGGCGCCCCTCACTATCTACAGGAATTATATGTACAACTACTTTCAGGGTTTTAGACAGATATTGCAGCGGGCGTAATACGGAATTGTGTTCAGCAGCAGTAGTAAGAACTACTGCACCAGGCTGTAAGCGTATACCATGCAGAGCAATATTCAAGGCATGGGTAGCATTAGATCCCAAAATAATCCGATTAGGTTCTTGTACCTGAAGCAGATCACCTAATAATTTACGGCATTCACCAGGAATATCCATACCAGAAAAACCGGAACGTCCGGCGTGATAAGGTATCCCGCTGACACAGGAAGCCACGGTTGCTCCCACC
>JAEZVB010000127.1 GCA_023443285.1 Bacillota bacterium | reverse complement strand
ATACTATTGATTCGGGGTATTTATACAGCAGCTTCTGGCATGCTTGCAGAAACCACCAGAGCCGATACCATCGCCAATAACCTTGCCAATGGTAATACGGCTGGTTATAAAAAAGATGTAGCGATATCCAAAGATTTTGCCAGCCTGTTGATCCAACGGATAAATGACGGGCCGGAGGCGCCAGTGATTGGTTCACTAGGCGTAGGAACTTTGATTGATGAAATTGCTACTATTCATGATACCAGCTCTATGCGTTCTACCGGTAATCAACTGGACTTTGCAATCGAAGGCCGAGGGTATTTTGCGGTTCAAACACCAGCGGGAATACGCTATACCAAAAATGGCACATTTACCCGTAACGCGCAGGGACAACTGGTAACTAACGACGGCTATCAGGTACTTGGTACAAATGGACCGATTCAACTGCCTGACGGTTCCATCAATGTCAATAATAACGGCCAAATATCGATTGATGGGGCAAACGTCGAAACATTTAGAGTAATTGAGTTTGCCAATGAACGCGAACTGTTAAAGGAAGGTTCGAGTTTATTTCGTGCGCCGGATAATGGAACTGCTTCAACAACCAGTAAGGTAGAACAGGGATATTTGGAGCAATCCAATGTCAATATTGTATCTGAAATGGTTAATCTTATAAGTGGCTATCGTGCTTATGAACTAAATTCCAAAACTGTGCAAACACATGATGAACTCCTTAACAAAGTCGTTAATGACGTAGGTAAGGTGTAGCTTGCGGGAAAATACCGCTTAATTTTTCATGCGAGTTTTTCGATAATAGGATGATGAGGGCTGGACCAAGCTGGAGGCCCTTATGCTGCTGACCGACTGATGCAGTATGCTAAAATAATTACGGGGGTAAAAACTGATGATTCGATCATTATGGACTGCGGGAACAGGCATGGGTGCCCAACAAGCCAACCTTGACGTTATTTCCAATAACTTGGCAAACGTAAATACTACCGGCTTCAAAAAAAGCCGCAGTGATTTTGCTGATCTCATGTATCAAAATATGCGCCAGGCTGGTGCTGCTACAGGCGCTGATACTATGGTGCCAAGCGGTATTCAAATGGGTCATGGTACCCGCCAGGTAGCTACCCAAAAAATTTATACACAAGGCAGCTTTCAAAGCACGGGTACTGATTTTGATATTGCCATTGCAGGTTCCGGTTTCTTTCGGATAGCTATGGCTGACGGGACGGAAGCTTATACCCGGAATGGATCATTTCAAAAAGATGGTACCGGACGGGTGGTAAATTCTGACGGTTATCCGCTGGAACCAGCCATTAACGTTCCAGATGATGCTACCGAAATCACCATTTCCGCTGAGGGCATAGTCACTGCTACCAGGCCGACAACTACGGAAGAATTGGGTCAGATTACACTTGCCCGTTTTATCAATCCGGCAGGTTTAGAGAGCATGGGTGGCAACTTACTTAAAGAAACAGTAGCTTCCGGTGCGCCGATTGTTAA
The DNA here is from genome assembly GCA_023443285.1 of Bacillota bacterium. Lineage (GTDB taxonomy): Bacteria > Bacillota > Negativicutes > Sporomusales > Sporomusaceae > Sporomusa. The sequence continues at coordinate 21,736 of JAEZVB010000127.1, read as the reverse complement.
TAATCCCGGAGAAGAAGGTGCCGGTAAACTCATTCAGAAATACGTGGAAATGTCTAACGTCCAGGTAGTGGAAGAGATGGTCAATATGATTGTGGCACAAAGGGCTTATGAGGTTAACTCCAAAGCTATCCAGACTGCAGATGATATGCTGGAAAAAGCAGCTGCTCTTAAACGGTAGGATAAATTATGAGAACTAAACTATACCGGCTTACCATGGTGCTTCTATGTGTTGCCGGTATATTCTTTACCGGCCAAAAGGTAAGCGCCCAGGGCGTAACAGTGGTGATACCTGCTGAGGCTAATGTCGGCGGGCAGTATGTTACGCTCGGAGATATCGCCACAATAGCTGGTGATGATACTGAGCTGATGGGCAGTTTGCGTAAGATTCGACTGGGTCATGCACCGGCACCTGGGAAGAGCTATGTACTCTCCCGAGAAATTATAATGGCGCGGTTGCAAACGGCAAATGGTATTAATGCGGCAGGCATTACCTGGAATATACCTGCGCAGCTTACAGTAAACGCATTAGCGCAATCAGTCAGTGGTATAAAGCTTGTTGAGCAAGCCGAACAGTATCTTAAGACTACGATAACCGGGGATGTTACCATTACTGCGCTTGGACAACCACAGGATATCCAGGTGCCACCAGGTGAAGTAACCTATCAAGTTAAGCTGCCCTATGGCATTCGCTATAACACGCCCACAAACATAAGTGTTGGTGTTTTTGTTGATGGCCAGCCCAGTACGCAGGTAATACTTAGGTTTGATATAAAAAAGTTTCAACAAGTTGCGGTTGCCGCTAAATCACTGAGCGCCGGTGAAGTGATAACAACTGACAATATTACCTTTGAACGGCGTAATGTTGGACGGCTGCCGGCGGGGTATGTTACCGAACTTGCGAAAATTCAAGGACTTACTGTTAAACGGTCATTAGCCCCCGGGATAGTCTTAACTGATCGTATGCTGAAAAAAGCTGTACTTATTACTCGGGGCAAACCCATCAGTATTCTTGCACAAATCGGCAGTATTCAAGTAATGGTAGCTGGCACTGCAATGCAAAATGGGAGTGAAGGCCAGTTTATCAAAGTACAAAATACTACGTCGCAAAAGGTAATTGTTGGACAGGTAATTGATGATACCACGGTTCGAATAAGTATGTAAATATGTAAAAAGTAAGGTGAGACAGGATGCGCAAACTTATAGGTTTTTTGGTAATACTTACATTCATTTTTGCACCAGCGTCTTATGTCAAGGCGGATTCCCTCTGGGCAGACAATGCGCCAACCGCCAACTTATTTAACGATCACCGGGCTCATGCCGTTGGTGATGTTATCACTATTATCATTAACGAATCCTCCAGTGCCAAACGGGCTGGTAGCGCATCAAACAAAAAAGATGCTAGCACCAGCTTGGAAGATGGCACTGGTATGCTTAAATTTATTTCCGCCCTCGGTGGCTCAAGTTCTGACAGCTTTTCTGCTGACGGTTCTTTATCTAACAGCAATAAAGTAACCGGGCGCATTACCGTTAAGGTAGTGGAAGTGCAGCCAAATGGACAATTGATGATAAAGGGTACGCAAACCATTAAGCAGAATACGGATGAACAAACAATAACCATCACCGGCGTTGTAAGGCCGGAAGATGTGACGGCTAATAATACCGTAGCATCAAGCAATGTGGCAGACGCTACGCTTAAGATTGAGGGTAAAGGCCCAATTGCCGGCAAACAGCGGCAGGGTATATTAACTCAGATATTCAATTTCTTATTTTAAGATAAGGAACACACTAACCAAGTAGTGGAGGACATATGCGTAAATTAACAGCAACTTTTCTAGCCATTATGCTGGGAATAAGTCTTGTAATTCCGGCAATGGCTGCAGCCCAGGTCAGCACCCGTATTAAGGATGTAGCCAAAGTACAGGGCGTACGCTCTAACCAACTCACAGGATATGGCTTGGTAGTCGGACTCGCTGGCACAGGCGATAGCAATAAAAGCACATTTACTATTCAATCGGTAGCTAATATGCTCAAATCGTTCGGCGTTATTATCGACACCTCACAGCTCAAACCCAAAAATGTGGCAGCTGTTATGGTAACAGCAAATTTACCGCCTTTTGTTAAACCAGGCGATGCCATTGATATTACGGTTTCCTCCATGGGGGATGGGAAAAGTTTGCAAGGCGGTACCCTGCTGCAAACGCCGCTCAGGGCAGCTAACGGACAGGTATATGCTGTTGGTCAGGGGCAAATATCTACCGGTGGATTCTCGGCCAGTGCCGGCGGCTCCAGCCAGCAGAAAAATTTCCCGACAGTCGGTAATATTCCGAGTGGTGCCTTTGTGGAAAAAGAAGTACCAATGGCTTTTGTCGATAAAAATCGGGATAGAATCACCTTGGCGCTGAGCCACCCGGACTTCACTACAGCCAGTAGGATATGTGATTCCATCGATCAGCGGTTTGGCCAAATCGCCTTAGCCCAAGATCCGGGTACAGTAACTGTTAGTATTCCATCTTATTACAGTGACAATATAGTTGCTTTTGTTGCGGCCATTGAGGAATTACCAATAACTCCGGATGTTGCAGCCAAAGTTGTCATAAATGAACGTACCGGTACTGTGGTTGTCGGCAGTAATGTCACCATTGATCAAGTAGCAGTTGCCCAAAGCGGTCTGACCGTAAAGATTGGACAGACAACCAATGTGTCACAGCCGCCACCGTTTTCTGGCGGTGATACCGTTGTAACCAAGGATACCACTGTTGATGTCAAAGAACAGCCTGCCGGGCTGATTGAGTTACCGGCATCCGCAAGTGTTGGCGACGTAGTGGCAGCGCTTAATGCAGTAGGCGCAACTCCGCGTGAGGTTATCTCGATCTTGCAAGCTATTAAAGCAGCAGGCGCGTTACATGCTGATTTGCAAATAATGTAACCTGAATAAAGCAGGCTTGTTGCACCATATTCCTTTATTACATAATGACAATGATTGCAAGGGTTGGTGCGACAATCACATTTCGATAGGCGGTGGTTTTGATGCGAATAAACTCTGGGAATATGCTGCAGGCTAATACTATCCTGCCAAACAATGGGGCAATCACGCCTGACCAAAATGCGGCTTTTGCCGATAGATTGGAAAAAGCGGTTCAGGCTTCTAAGATATCTTCTACGCAAGCCAATGCCAAAACTGCGGCAACAACGGCGGCCGAAGATGCCAAACTCAAAGCGGCTTGTCAGGATATGGAGGCTGTCTTTCTTAATATGATGCTGACCCGGATGCGGGAAACTGTGCCCAAGGGAAACTTGCTGGGCAATAGCCGGGAAGAACAAACGCTGACCTCGATGCTAGACACGGAATTAACCAAAAACATGGCTAAAGCCGGAGGGATGGGTTTGGCGGACATGCTTTACCGGCAGCTGAGTAAAACTGCTGCTGCAGTTACTACTGTTACTACTGATAAGGGCCAGGCTTCTAAATAGCCTGGCCTTATCCCCTTACTAGAGCATAAAGCATTTTAAAAAGCATGGAAAGTGAAACACTAATCGTTAGGTCTTTCAAGGAGTGTGGCGATATTATGTTGAATCAATTGCGGCAGCGAATCATTCTTTTTGTAGTAATGACAATGATCGCGTGTCTCTCTATACCAAGTCTTGCCGGGGCTGCTCCCGTTAATGTTTTGAGTAAAATCCGGACAAGTCAGACCGCTGACAAGGTGCGAATAGTTTTTGACGTTACAACCTTGCCGGAGTATACGGTGACAACACTGGAAAACCCAATGCGTTTGGTTGTTGAGATGCCGGGGGTTGTCAATAAAGCGACAAACCAGATTGTTTTTAATGATGTAACACTTGATAAATTGCATTTATCAACCGCGGAAGGCAAAGTCCGAACAGTAATTGATCTTAAGACAGTATATATGTATAAAGTGTTTGCTTTAAAAAACCCTAATCGACTGGTTGTCGATATAATTAAGAAATTTGACAGGAAATATGTCGATGAAGTGAGCCCTGGCATTACGTATACTGCATGGACGCGAAGTGCGGCTAGTGGGCCGGTGCAGGCTTATATTCTGGATATTGACCCCAAGTCAGGATATATTGTTAAGCCGGCTATCTCCAACGGTGTTGTGAAGGGACTTGAACCGGTACTGTCGATGGCAGAGAATAATAATGCACTTGCAGCTGTAAATGGTTCTTATTTTGGTCTTGACGGTTCCATTATTGGTTTACTTAAAGTGGATGGTGCGATAGCCAGTACGCCGGAATTACCGCGGACAGCCTTGGGCGTTATGCCAGATGGCAAAATTCTGATTGATCAGGTAGAGTATCAAGGAAAAGTCGAACTAGCTGACGGACGCAAAATAGCAATTAACGCGGTTAACCGCGAACGTGGTGAAAACGAACTTATCGTATACAATGACCTATATGGTTCCACAACCGGCAGTAACAGTTATGGACAAGAGTATGTCATAGTAAATGATAAAGTAATTGCCCTTAGTCCAGGCAACTCACAAATACCTTCAGGCGCTATAGTGCTATCCGTGCATGGGATGGCTGCCAAAGAGCTCGCTGCTCTCAAGGTGGGCGACACAGTTAAAGTTCAGGAAACATTAGGGCCTGTATGGGATAAAACGCAGCATGTGCTAGGGGCTGGCCCCATGTTGGTTAAGGATAATAGTGTATTTTTAACTACCAAGATCGAGGAATTCGGCACTGATGTGGCTGGTGGCCGTGCTCCGAGAACCGCGCTGGGTCTTAAAGGCGACGGACACATCCTGGCCGTGGTTGTTGATGGCCGGCAGGAGAACAGCATTGGCATGACGTTGTTGGAACTAGCCCTGTTTATGCAGGAATTAGGGGTACAGGACGCGATGAACCTGGATGGTGGCGGTTCAAGTGAAATGGTAGTAAAGGGAAAGATTGTTAATCGGCCTTCCGACGGGCGGGAACGTCGGGTTGGCGATGCCTTGGTAATTGTGCCTGCCCGTGTTGCCAATTAGGAAAAATACGATATAATGAAAGTAGGATAGCCTTTATAAGGAAGAGAAAGGCAGGTGTTATATATGGCTCACAAAAAGAGTATTATTGCCGTTACCGTACTTTTGGTGATTGGTGTATTTGCTTGGTCACTGGCTGCCGGTCAATCGATTGATCAACGCGGTGTGCTGTCAGGCAGAGTTTTGCCAAATGGCCTTGTTGCCGTTGGTGCTATGGCACGGGAGGGTGATATTTTGGTATATGTTGAAACAATTACCGGCCCGGCTGCTGCAGTGCGCGCAAACGTTGACGGGACTGTCCGTGAGGTATTGGTCAGACCTGGTGACAAAGTCAAAACAGGTGACGTATTAGTTCGAATTGAAGCAGTTAAAAGGTAATTGGGGGAAGGATGAATATTTTGTCGACATTGATGAGGCGCTGCCTTATAGCGCTGGTAGCAGTATTATTTTTGCTGCCTAATGCTTATGTTCAGGCTGCGCCTGAATTTTTGCCTGTAGACCAAATTACAAAAGGAATGCATGGCATCGCGAAAACTACGGTAGCAGGTAAGACAATTGAAGAATTTGGTGTTGAAGTACTGGATGTTATGAAACAAAAGGGGCCATCAGGAGATTTAATCTTAGTTCGTACTTATGGCGATGTGATTGAACGCACCGGTGGTATTGCGCAAGGAATGAGCGGCAGCCCGGTGTATATTAATGGCAAACTGGTAGGTGCCATCGCATATGGTTGGTCATTAACCGATCATACGATTGGGATGGTGACACCAATTACCGATATGCTTAAGTTGTGGAATTTGCCTGATGGGCAGGCGGAAATTAAAGAGCTAGCGCAAGAGCCCATGGCGTTTCCCGAGACAAATTCGGTAACTACCACCCTGCTGCCTCCAACGGATAAAACTCCGGTGGCTACAGCGCTGATGGCTTCCGGTTTTGGCGATCAGGCCTTAAAAATGCTGGCAGATAAGCTAAAACCCTATAACCTGGTTCCCTATGCCGTAGGCGGCAGCATGGATGAGGCTAATAATGGGATTGCTTACAAGACAGTGGAGCCTGGCGGCACTATCGGTGTACAATTAGTTCGCGGTGATGTTAGTTTAGGTGCTCTGGGAACAGTAACCTATGTGGAAGGGAACAAAATCCTGGCCTTTGGTCATCCGTTTTTAAAACGCGGCAAAGCGAATTACTTTCTAACCGACGCTGATGTGTATACAACAGTCAGTGGTTTGGAAAATTCTTTTAAAGTGGGAACATCCACTGAAACTATTGGGATAATCAATCAGGATCGGGGAGCCGGTATTGCCGGTACTCTGGGAAGATTCCCAAGCGTTGTACCGCTTCGGGTTAGCGTTACCGATAAGAACTTAGGCCAGACAAATGAAATGTGGGCACAGGTAATCAAGGACGAGGAATTAGCGCCAACACTGGCGGCAGTCAGTGTATTTAACGCTATTGAGAAAGCTACCGACCGGATAGGGTCAGGTACTGCCAGCGTCAACTTTGAAATTACTGCTGCCGGCATTCCCGACGATGTATTAAAACGGGAAAATATGTTTTACACCCAGGGGAATATTGGTGAGCTGGCCGTGGCGGAAGTGCATGAGGCGCTGACGATGCTTGCAAGCAATCAGTTTACCCCGGTTGATGTTATGGATGTTAAGGTAAATGTAACTATTGACAGCGAGCGGCGGACAGCTTCCATTATGGAAGCCAAAGCCAATACTGCTAGTGTTAAGCCTGGTGATAAAGTGGAGATTACGGTCAAACTTAAACCGTATCGCCATACTCCGGTTACCCGTCAAATTACGTATACGGTGCCCAAACAGCAGCAACCGGGAACACTGATGCTATCAATTCGGGGCGGTGGCACGGTCTCAGTAGCCCAACTTATGGGCAAACAAAATGAAGAAGATATTATTAAACTATTGATTAAACCGCGGCCTAAATCGCTGAATGAAGCTGTCAAAGAACTGGTCAACCGTGACAGAAACAATGATATTGTTATCGAAGCCCTTGATATGAATGTGCCTGAAGTTGCACAAGCTGACGGAAAAAGCCCAAAACCTAGTATTGAAAAATTCGAGACAAATCCGAATCCGGCCTTGTTGAGCACCTCAGCAAAACACTCGGCTAAAGTAGCAGGTAATGCAGGTGCAAAAACGTCCAAAGAAGGCGAAAGCCTGCGTAAAGTATTTTTAACTACTGACTACATTATTGATGGCGAAACCCAACTGGTACTGAATGTAAGTAAATAGGTTAGCAAAAAAGAAGCCAAGTCCGGCTTCTTTTTTGATGGGAAGAAATGTGAAATATAAAATGGCAAGGAGCGGCAGGGAATTTCAAATAAATATTGAATTATTTATTAAGTATTATTTGTTATTATCTAGCGTAATGCATGGTAAGGAGAGCGGTATGCTTATTGATCTTTTTGCCCGTACCGGAAGAATGGTTATTGGCGCATTAGAAAATATCGGGAGAGTTCTGATTTTGTTTGGTCAGACTTTCTACCATTTGCGCCAGTTGAGCAGCAAACTGCTACTCAAGCAAATGGCACATTTAGGGGCTGACTCGTTGCCAATCGTGTTATTAACCATGTTGTTTACCGGTATGGTTATGACAGTACAGACTGCTCACGAGTTTGTAAAATACGGAGCGCAATCGTCAGTGGGCGGGTTAGTAGCAGTAGCCATGGGGCGGGAATTATCACCGGTATTGACAGGGGTAGTTTTTGCCGGGAGGGTTGGAGCCGCCATTACCGCTGAAATTGGCTCCATGAAGGTTACGGAACAAATTGACGCTTTGCGGGTTATGGCGGTAAGTCCGGTCGCCTACCTAGTAGTGCCACGGATGATTGCCTGCATGATTATGTTGCCGCTATTAGTGGTTTTTGCCGATATCATTGGTATTATCGGCGGTTATCTGATTGCCACAACATCGTCTGGTATTAGCCATTATACTTTTTTAAATTCCATCGATGTATTTGCCGTACCGCACGATATTGTCGGCGGTTTAGTCAAAGCTACGGTGTTTGGCATTATTGTTGCCATTATCGGTTGCCACAAGGGACTGACAACAGCTCAGGGCGCTGAGGGCGTTGGGCAGGCAACGACAGGCTCAGTGGTGTTATCGATTATTTTAATTTTTGTCAGCAATTATTTTTTATCTGTAGCGTTATATCGGTAACATAAGGCCGGTTGTTATAGAATGTGAGGTTCAATATGATCAAACTCGTTAATGTCAATATGAACTTCCAGGGAAAGCAAATCCTCAAAGACATTAACCTAACAATTGAAAAAGGGGAAATCATGGTTATTATCGGGCCAAGCGGCTCGGGGAAAAGTACGCTGCTCAGATTGATTATTGGTTTACTGCAACCAACCAGTGGCGAGATCTGGGTTAATGGCCGGGAAATTACCCGTATGAAAGAGGAAGAGCTTAATAAAATTAGACTGGAAATGGGGATGGTTTTCCAGTATTCAGCTTTGTTTGATTCTATGACAGTGGGCGAGAATGTGGCCTTTGGCTTACGACAGCATACTAGTATGGCGGAAGAGGAGATTGCGCGAACTGTGCGGCGTAAGCTAAGGATGGTGGGTCTCAGAGGCCAGGAAAGTGCGATGCCGAATGAGCTGTCAGGTGGGATGAAGAAACGGGTTAGTTTAGCTCGGGCGATTGCGATTGACCCGCATATTGTTCTGTATGATGAGCCTACAGCCGGACTTGACCCTATTATGTCAAACACGATTAACAGGCTGATTGTTAGTACTAGGCGAATGATTGATGCCACCTCGGTTGTTGTTACGCATGACATGTCAAGCGTTTTTGCCATTGCTGACCGAATAGCCATGATTTACGGCGGCAGCATTATCGAAACAGGCTCGCCTGATACAATCCGGCAGTCTGAGAACCCAATTTTAGTCAAGTTTATCCGGGGAGGAAGTGCATTCCCGGAAAGTCAGGGGAGGTCCAGAGCATGAATACAGAGGCAAAAGTGGGGGCTATAACGCTGGCTGGACTTGCTTTACTGGCCGGAATGCTTATTTTTTTAAGTGATTTCACAGTAGGGGATAAGGGATATCCGGTCAAAGCCGTCTTTGGTCAGGTAAGCGGTTTGAAGCCAGGTAACGTGGTGCGGTATGCTGGCGTAGATATTGGCAAGGTAGCTGACGTACAGATTATGCCTGATGGCGTGGTGGCAAAGCTTATGCTCAAACCGGGTGTTAAGATTCCGCTGGGTTCCAAATTTACCATTGGGTCAGATGGCTTGCTGGGGGAAAAATTTGTTAGTGTTATACCGCCGCGGGAGGTTACTGGCTTTCTTGTTCCTAATGACAAAGTGTATGGCGAAAACCCGCAGGGTATGGATGAACTTATGGTATCAGCCAATCAAGTATTAGCCGAAGTCAAAAGCTTGGTGCAAGCGCTCAACGATGTTATTGGCGACGAAAAGGTGCGGGCAGCGCTCAAAGAAACGGCTCTAAATACCAGGGACATAACCCGCAATCTTAATCAGTTGACAGCAACACTAGCGAATTTGGCTGATGAGAACCATGGAGATGTTACGGCTATGGTCAGGAATCTAAAAGATATGTCTGTGAGTCTTAAGAATACTGCCGCGCGGGTAGATATCATGGTTACCGACGTGGATAACAATGGACAGACGGCCAAAGACCTGCGGGAGACCATTGCTGCACTCAGGCAAACCAGCCATCGGGTTGAAAAGATGGCGGCCGCTTTAGAAGATGTGGTAACAGATCCCGAAACAGCCAGAAACCTTAGAGAAACACTCCGAAATGCCCGTGATGCATCGGCTAAGGCTAATAAAATGCTGGATAAGGTAGCAAATATTAAAACCGAGGCCAGTCTGGAAGCGCTCTATGATTCGGACAAACGTAAATATCAAAGTAATGCCAATGTTACCATCAATACGTCGCCCAATGATTTTGCCGTTATTGGTGTTACCGATATCGGTGAAGGCAATAAGGCGAATTTTCAGATAGGAAAAAGCGGGCCGGTGTTAGGCCAGCGTATGGGTATTATCGATAACAAGGTTGGTATTGGTGTGGACGCCAAGCTAAGTAACGAATTACGTATGTCTGTGGATGCTTATGATCCCAATGATGTGCGGGTTAAACTACGCACGCAGTATCAGTTGGCTCCAGATACCTTTCTTGTCGGGCAGGCAGACAGTATTAATAAGCATGATGAAAAGACCTCATATCTGGGATTAAAACGCTCGTTTTAACGCTATTTCACATTGACACCGTCAGGGGTTGGACATATAATAAGAATTGTTTGACTGCACAGTCAGATATTGTAAAACGTAATAACGTCAAGGAGGTCATACTATTCCATGGCAAAAATTAAAATATCTGGTCGCATGACGAAACAGGCAGCGGCCTTACTTACCGGCACTATGTTAATGGCGGCAGCCCTTCCGGTCTTTGCTGCACCAGTGGAACTTACGCTGGATCAAACCATTGCAATGGCACTCAAGAGTAATCCAACGATAAAAATTTCCGCAGCTGACCTGGAAAAGGCTAACTGGGATGTTAGATCGGCTCAAGCTTCCAAAGGTCCGTCAGTGACATTGTCTCACGGTTTCAGCCGTTTTAAGACGGCTGATTCAAGTACATATGTTTTTGAATATGCCGATCCGCGAAATAAGAAGCAAATACCTATTCCTGCGAGTTTAACAACCCGCTATGCCAACAGTGTAGATATGACGTTGCCATTATACACCGGCGGCAAGCTGGAAGGTACGATTGAGAAGGCTCAACTCGCAGTTAAAGTGGCAGATCATGGGGTGAATAATTCCCGGCAACAGGTGCAGTTGGATGCTACTACCGGGTATTACGATATTTTGAAAACCACCAATATTGTGATACTCAGTGGAGAATCGTTAGACCGATTAAATGCACACTTGAAAAATGTCGAGGCTCAATACAACGCCGGGACTGTGGCTAAATCTGATGTATTGCGCTCAGAAGTTGAAAAAGCGAAAGCCGAACAAAGTTTGATTACCGCTAAAAACGCCTACGAACTGGCGGTGTCCAGCTTAAATAATATTATCGGATTACCGCTTGATACTGAGCTTACCGTTAAAGACGAGCTCAAATACCAAAAATTTGATAAAACACTGGAACAATGTATTGCCACCGGCTTAAACCAACGTCCGGATTTGGCTCAGGCCAAGCTCAATGTTGATATTGCAAAGACTAGTATTAGTGTGGCTGAAAGTGGCAACAGGCTATCAGTTGCGGCCACTGCCTCAGAAAAATGGAATGACAGCGATTTTCCGGGGACTAAAAATAATACCTGGACAATTGGGATTAATGCCAGCTACAATTTATTTGACTCAGGCTTAACAACAGCTAAAGTCAAAAATGCCAGGGCAGACCTCGTGAAATCATCAGAACAACTGCGGCAAGCTGGGGACAATGCGCAACTGCAAATCCGGCAGGCCTACCTTAATATGATAGAGGCCGAAAAGCGGATTGATACCAGTAAAGTAGCAGTAGTTAAAGCCGAGGAAGACTATAAAATCGCCCAGGTTCGCTATAGCGCCGGGGTAGGAACCAATCTTGATGTGATTGACTCCCAGGTAGCCTTAACCTCTGCTAAGACCGATTATGTGCAGGCGATGTATGATTATAATACCAGCCGTGCCAAACTCGATAAAGCTATGGGGATAACAGTCAAATAGGTGTAAGCGTATATTATAGGGGTGTTTTGGCAATTGCGTCGAAACACCTCTTGCTTTTGTTTAAGATAGGAAAATTCCCAGGCTAACCCTAAAGGAAGAACCAGCTATTGCGTCGAAAATAACCAATACCAAACCGAGGAGGCGCACTATGCGGAGTAAAGCTACCGCTTTAACGGTTATAGTACTCGTGGTTGCTCTGGTTGGCTTTGGCTGGTGGTCTACCTATCGGCAGGCTGTTTTTGCCAAAGTAGAAACAACATTGGCGGCCCAATTAACCGAGTCCCTGGGAACCCAGGTTACTATAGGCCAACTACATACGGCAGGGCTGACTTCTGCTGTCGTAGATGATGTAATAATATTTGATAAACAAGGCCGCGAGATGGTGGCTGCCAAGCAAGTTACGATTCAATATAACTTGTTTAGTTTGGTGCGCGGTCAGACGGCTATTGATGCTCTGCAAAAATTCACACTTACCCAGCCGACATTTATCTTGGTTGAGGAAACAGACGGTACTTGGAATGTGGCGTGTTTAAAACAAGAAGCCAAGCCTGATAACCCGGAGTTTAACGGTAAAGTAGTCTTGGATCAGGCAAGTATTCAAGTCCGTACAGCCAAAGGTGTGTGGTCTTTTGACGAGGTTGACGGTCAGTTTTCTGTCAACGGCAGTCAATCAGTGGATGCAAGCTTAACTGCCAGCCACAACAATTACCCGATGAGTGTGCAAGGTTCGCTTAACAATGTAAAGAGCAGCCTGTGGCTAACGATTAAAGCTAATAAACTTAATCCGGCTGCCTATCAGGCATTGCTGCCTGCTGGGACACAACTAAACTTTACCTCCGGTTTATTTAAACAAGCGGAGGTTACGATTGCGAATAGTCCTGCCGGCATGCGCTACGGCGGGAAATTTGGGCTGGATAATACAGCGGCTCAGGTTGCCGGCATCGCTGTGGAACAAGCGCAGGGTGAGGTTATTTTTACCAACCAGAATGTTTACATACTGGGCGGGTATGCGCTGGTTGCTAGCCAGCCGGTAACCGTGTACGGTAAGGTGGGGATAGCAGGAGATCAACCGGTGTTTGACCTTAAGGTAGGGTCGCCAGGTTTTGATCCGAATGCCATAACTGGCAAGCTGCCATTTGCCGGGATTGTCAAGTTTGATGCTAAGGTAAACGGGACGCTTAAAGAGCCGCTTGTAGCTGCCAGACTTTCCGCAGCCAAAGGCGCAGTTGCCGACTATCCCATGAATGCGGCCAAGGCCGATATCCGCTTTGTCAGCAATGTTTTGACTATCGATCAGTTTTCTGCCGATATGCTGGGCGGACAGGTTAAAGGCAAAGGGAATTTTGATATTGCCAGCAATGGCTACCAATTGCAGCTTGCCGGTGAAAATGTAGATGTTGCCACAATTCGGAATCTACCGGTTGCGGTAACCGGGCGGGGTCAAGTTAATGTATCAGTCAGCGGGCAAGGCAGTGACTGGAAGGCAGTCCAAGGAGCAGTTACTGTCAATCTGGCCACAGGCAGTATCAATGGCATACCATACAATACCTTCTCCACGCTGCTTGAGCGTACAGGAAACCAAACCATGATAGAATATTGCAATGCAGCCTTGCCAACAGGATTTGTTGCTGCCAGCGGCATGATTCAGGACGATCAGATAACTATGAAGGTTAGCGGTCAAGACATAGAATTGCAGGATATACCTTATGCTGCTTTGAAAGATATTAATTTTGCGGGAAGAATATCCTTTGCAGGGGAAATCACGGGGACAACCGAGAAGCCTCTACTTTCCCTTAATTTTGACATTGCCGGACTAACGGCTAAACAAGAAGTGCTGGGAAACGCTACAGGAAAGCTTACGCTCGATTCTCAGCAACTGGTTTTGCAACACGTACTCCTCTCCAATGGTACTGCCAGCCATGAGGTTACCGGTAATGTTTTATTGACAGGGACTGAGCCCGACCTCAATCTCAAGGTAAATACTCATGGCGCCCGGGCAGAGACCGTTGCCAGGCTGATCAAGCCTGAACTAAAACTGACAGGCAATGTGGAAAATGAGCTGCTGCTGACAGGGACGCTCAATAATCCAACCGTGCAAGGCAAAGTCAAATTAACCCAAGGCAGTCTGTATGGTCAACTCATTGCCAAGGCGGAAGGTGCCTATGAGCGTAAAGACGGTTCAATCATTGTCCACAATTTTGATATCGTATCCTTAGGTGCCACAATAAAGCTAGCAGGGACGGTGGCACCGGATAACAGGCTAAACTTTGCTGTAAATGCCAAGAATATCAGACTTACCAGATTGCGGGTTGATTATCCATACCCGGTTGCCGGCAAAGTCAATATTAGCGGTCAGGTAACAGGTACTATCGATAAGCCTAAGCTCGCAGGCCAGCTTGACGCAACGTCCATTTTGCTCAATGATCAGATCATCACAGACGTTTTCTCCCAATTTAGTTATCAGGACGGCTGTGCTGATATTCCCGAATTGCATTTCTCACAAGAAAACGGCAGCTATGTGTTTACAGGCGGAGCTGATTTGAATAGTAAAGCGATTGATGGCTTGCTTAAAGTGGAGAACGGCGAATTGGCCGGAATCTTGGCGATTGCCAATGTACCTGGTCGTGGTATTCACGGTAGGCTTAATGGCGAAATTTCCTTAAGCGGTACCGTTTCTAACCCCAATGTAGTCTTGCGGGGAGCTATTTCCGGCGGTAAGATTAAAAACTATTCACTGGACAGCGTCGATGTGGATGCCGAGCTTAGAAACCAGATTATTACGATCCATAATTTGAAAGGAAAACAGGGTGCTGACGGGATCTTGGTTGCCAGAGGGCAAGCCGATTTGAATGGGGCTATTGACATGGAAGTCGGTGGTCGCGATATTGAGACCGGAATTTTACCGGCACTATTTGATACAACAATTGAGACCAAAGGTAAGTTTAGTTTTAATGTGCAGGCTACAGGCTCAACGGCTGATCCGAATGTAGCCATATCACTGGAAAGTAATAGCGGCAGTATTGCTAACGCCGAATTTGATAAACTGTACGGGCTGTTTATTTACAATCAAGGCAGCATTCATGTAAATCAGTTGTATTTAGCCCGCGGTCTTTATAAGGCCAGCGCCTATGGGGTAGTGCCATTAAAAGCCCTAAACAGCAAAGGCCGCAGTAAGGCGGATAATACTGATAAAATGGATCTCAAGCTGCGCCTTGACAATGCCGACTTATCGATACTACCTATGCTAACAAAAGGGGTAGCATGGGCCAACGGGCCGACAACCGGGGAGATTAGTGTTGGTGGCACACTAGCTCAGCCCGTGTTAGAGGGGCAGGTCGCCATAGCCAAAGGAACTCTGAAATTGGCAGATATTAGTGAACCAATAACAAATGTAGGGGTTGCTATCAAGTTCAAAGGTGATACAATTACTGTTGATAAATTCACCGGCGAAATGGGCGGTGGATACTATGCATTGACTGGCTCGACGCGCCTAAACGGGTTATCATTTGATGATTATAATTTATCACTTGTTTTGGATAAATTGGGAATTAAACACAAATACTTTGCAGGACCGGTAGATGGTGTGGTATCATTAACTAGTGAGAAGGGTAAACCCCATCTAGCGGGCAAGCTTACTATTGACAATGCAATTGTCAATATTCCCGTTGTGCCTGAAGGCAGTGATTTTGCTTGGAACACAGGCCTAGATATTGAACTTGTTATTGGCAATAAAGTCAGGTTGTACAACTCGTATCTTTATGATATGCGGGCTGAGGGCAAAATTAAGTTTACCGGTACACTACAAAAACCAAGGGCTGCTGGCCGGGTGGAGGCACTACGTGGTACGGTGCGATATCTGACAAATCGCTTTACTATTGAACGCGCCAGCGCTGAATTTACCCAAATGCATTCTATTGTACCAATTATTAAATTAAAGGCTAATGCCAACTTTCAACAAACGCGGGTTACTCTGGAGATTAATGGGCCGGCAACCGCAATGGAACTCAAACTGACTTCCGAACCTGCCATGAACCAGCAGGAAATCATATCAATATTAACACTGCGTGGTGGCGATTTTTCCAAACTGAGTAGTCAGAGTGGGGTAGGACGTGACCAGTTAGTAAGTCTGCTGGATGCTGGTTTGCAAATGCGATTCATGTCCGAGATAGAAAACACCATGCAAAATTCACTTGGGGTAGATGAGTTCCGGTTAGTAAAATCTTCCGTATTTAATACCTATAGTCATCGCAACAGGAATAATCGAAATGACAAAAACAATGATCTCCAGGGATATAATCTGGAAATAGGTAAATACCTTACCGATAAGTTTTTGATTAGCTATACAGTAGGGCTGGAGAAGGATAACAACACCAGCGTAAACCTGCGGTATGATTTGAATAAGCGTACTTCGATTGGCGCCAACTTTGGTGGTACTAATAGTGGGTTGTTGACGATTGAGACCAGGTTCAATTTTTAAAGAGGATGGTTAGCATGATACTCAGTCAATATTTGGCGGAACTAAAAAACATCCGGATATTGCGGCCTGACGAAGAGCGCGCTTTGTGGCAGGAATATAAGGAAGATGGTAATTTGGAAAGCCGCCGCCGCCTTATTGAAAGTTACCAACCGCTAGTCTTTAAAACTGCGATTCGTTGGCATCTGTCTGAATCGGTGATGATGGATATCATTCAGGAAGGCACAGTTGGCCTGATTGAGGCTGTGGAGAATTATGATTATACACGGGGTGTCGCCTTTAGTTTGTATGCGGTGCACCGTATCAAAGGCCGGATTATTAATCACCTGCGTGGCGAGGACGATGCCAGTCTGATCCGTATTGACAGCCCGCTGAGCGAAGGTTTTAATCAGGCTACCATTGCTGACTTGTTAATTGACGGCCAAGCTGAAGTAGCTGTTCAGGCTGAGCAGAATTACCTTGTCGAGCAGCTTAAAACGGCGATGGATCGTCTGCCGGCAAAAGAGCAGCAAGTTCTGAACGGTGTCTTCCTAAATGACTGCGAGGCAAAAGACCTGGCAACCACTATGGATGTAAGCATATCGCATATTTATCGCTTGCAAAAGCAGGGAATCAGGCGGTTGAGGGGGATGATGTCCAAGTTAATGGGCAACTGGTAGGAAACAGAGTTTCAAAATACTAAGCAAATACGTCAAAACGACATGAAATAACGGCTGTTAGTGAGATAAACGCATTATTTCCCCGTTTTTGCCTGTTTGCTAATGACCAGAATCTGGCCTCTTCACAGGAGTATAAATAGTGTTTATAATAGGGGTGGTGAATGTGGCGGATTGCAAAAGAAATGTTAACCGACATTTAAACTCAGCGCAGCAATGGCTTTCCGAAGCCGAACAGGCCTTTGGTAAAGACAAAGACATTCGCGGCGAGCTTAACTTATTTTTAGCTCAGGCTGAACTCACCCATGCCAAGGAAGCTACTCGCTCCCGGCAGTGGCGCTACAAATATCCTGTGCTGCAGCATGGTCTCGCTTTTTGTATGGCTGTGACTGTTGCTATTGTTGGCGTAGGTGCTAGTTATTGGTGGGGGGTTAGCCGTCACCAGGTTCAGCCAGTACCTGAGAATCAGCAGTCAGTTTCTGTTAGAGAAACAAGTCCTATGCGGGATAATCCTGCGCCTAAACCTGTAACTCCGGCTCAGGCTCCTGTGCTGCCGGCGGCTGCACAGGTCGCTGAACAGCCTGTGGCGCCGTCCTATGAAGCATCGGCGTTAACAGAACCAAGAAAATCCGTTGCTAATTCCGGCCAAAGTAAGGAAGTCCCGCTGACGACAAATGAGATTAATAAGCTTGTTCGAACAGCAGGACAATCATTACGAGGTCAATAAGAAATAAGGAGGTAATAGATGAAAAACGATCTACGCTGCAAGCTTCTTGTTATTGTCGCGCTTGTTGTAAGCATGACCGCAGGGTTGCTTCTGCCTGTTTATGCAGCAAATATGGAAGGTAAGACAGTTACCGCTATTACAATTACCGGTATGAATAAGGTTGATGAAAGCACTATTCGCGGTGTGGTAAAAATCATGCCTGGTGATACCTTAGCGGCGGATAAAGTCAAGCAAGATTTGCAGGCAATCTATGATCTGGGCTATTTCTTCGATGTTGTTGCCAACTTCGCGGAAGTGCCTGAAGGTGTCCAGGTATTATACACCGTTATGGAAAATCCCAAGCTAACCGACATTGTTGTCAAAGGAAATACCAAAGTTTCTACCGACAAGATTAAGGAATTAGTGACTGTCAGCAAAGATAACATCCTGAATTCCCGGACAATGAATACCAATGTCCGGGCTATCGAACAATACTATCATGATCAGGGCTATATTCTGGCCAAGGTAAGTGATGTCGCCATGAGCCCAGGCGGTGTTTTGACGCTGACTATTAACGAGGGGATATTGGAAGGAGTTGTTGTTAAAGGCAATGACAAAACCAAAACCCATGTTATAACCCGAGAAATGAAAGTAAAGCCAGGTGAGGCATTTAACGTAAAAGAGGCTAAACGTAGTATGCAAAAGGTGTACAACCTCGGTTACTTTGAAGATGTTAACATGAAACTTAACCCTGGTAAAGAACCGAATGCTGTTGTATTAGAAACTGATGTTGTTGAACAAAAAACAGGAAATTTCTCCATTGGCGGCGGTTACAGTAAGTCTGACGGTTTGGTTGGAATTATCGAGCTTGGTGACAACAACTTCCGGGGTAATGGCGACAAAGTAAAACTGCATTGGGAGTTTGGTTCTACCAGCTATCGTAATTATGAAGTTAGCTTTACCCGTCCTTGGCTGGACAGCAAGCAAACCTCGCTATCCTTTAGCTTATACAACATGACTAATGAGTATACCGACTACTATGACGGTACTAGTAATGAGAAAGCAACCTATGACAAAAACCGCAGGGGTTTTGAGCTTACTCTTGGCCGTCCGGCAGGGGAATTTATCCAGAATTACATTACCTTTAAGAATAGGAAAGATACCTATAAGGAATGGGTCAGTGGTGTGAATTATTTCAATGATCCGCAATATCTTAATGATAACTTTGGTTTAACTCGTAGTATTACACTTACACGGGTGTTTGATTCCCGTGACAATGTGTTTGCTCCGACAGAAGGGGCGCGTTATTCCTTGTCAGCCGAATTTGCCGGTAAAGGCTTAGGCGGTGACTTTAGCTTCAATAAATATACAGGTGAGGCGCGTAAGTACTTTAAAACCGGTCCTGACCACGTAATTGCTACCAAGCTTATGGTTGGTTATGCTACTGGTCATCTTGCTGATGCAAGCCGTTTTGCCGTTGGTGGCTCAGAAACGCTCCGCGGATTTAAGGATGATGAATTTAAAGGCAGCAAAATGCTTACTGCAACTGCTGAATATCGTTTCCCAATTGTATCAAAAGTGCAGGGTGTGGTTTTTTCTGATATCGGTAATGCTTGGAACGGCGAAGGTTACAAGCTTACTGATTTGAAAGTCAGCGGGGGTGTCGGCATCCGTGTAACAACACCAATTGGACCAGTTCGTATCGATTTTGCCAGAGGCAACGAAGGTGGACGTACTCACTTTAGCTTTGGCGGTCAGTTTTAAACAAGAGAGTGCTACTGTATGAGTCAGGCTGCTAATAGCCTGACTCATACCATATTTATCCTGGTAGCTGCAAATTGTAAAAGGAGGTGTAACCCCATAACCTCAAAACGATTGCGTTTACCGCTATGTCTTGGTCTACTGGTTTGTCTATTACTGTTGTGGCCATGCACGCTAGAGGCAGCGCCGGAAACTGTGGAAAAAATAACGGTCAGTGTAACTTCCCAGCAGCGACCGCCAGACAAAATTGCGAAAAGAATGACCGCTAGTGTAGCGACTGTGGGTGAACAGATGCTTCTTGGCCGGACTATTGATGATGTAATCCACAATCAAACCGGCTATGAGAAGTTGGTACGCGAGATATTTGACAGGGTGCTTGTCGGTTATTCGGTATCACAGGTTACTATTACGCCAGGTGAGAACACTCATATTCATGTTGTCGTAACTCCCTGGGGCGATGTTGTGCAGACAGTAATCCTGGAAGTTGACAGTAGTGGTTTCTCGCCAGAGTTAGCCACAATGATAAAAACAGATATGGGAAATGTAGAAAATCAGGTCAATAGCGTTTTAATTGGCTTGCCAATCGACGCAGTAGAATGGGCAGGCGGAGTATCCAAATCCATTATTCGCGAAATACTGGCCGAGAAACTTCCGGAGTTCCGCTGCAACTTGGAGATTGACCCCGGACAGCATACCAAGGTCAAATTATCATTACTGCCAACTGGATCGCTTATTCAGGAAGTAAACCTAGTTGTACGCTCGCGTACTATCCCTAATCTTCTGTTAGGGGAAGTGACTTCAGTCGCCAGGGAGTCTGCTAATACTCTCCGCGGTTTACCGGTAGCCTTCGTCGAACGTCACAAAGAGTACTTTACTGCTCAGATTAACACAGCTGCTGCCAAACATCCGCTAGCTGCCCAATATGGTCTAACGCTTACGCCTGTCATTAACCCAGGATCTCAGACTGAAGTTGTTCTAAAGGCCGAGACAACTAAGTATCGAATAAGCCTGGAGGGTAGTCTTGATGTCGGTCGGATTCAGGACAACGCTACGGCCAAACTCCATGTGGGCAAATTTGTCGGCAAAAAAGATGAACTATTCATGGAAGTCAGTTTTATCCCCTCAACCGTATCCTGGATCTTTGAGCCAGGTTGGGGGCATAAATTCAGTGAGATGACAACTGCCGGCGTGAGATACAATACTTCGGAAAACTATAGCACGGTATGGCTTAATCAGTATTTGAACAATAATTGGACGTTACGCTTTGAACGTACCCAAAAAACCAATTATAATGAATTTGGCGTAAGATATAAGTTGCATGAATTTCTCAGTGCTGAGTATGTTTTTACCCAAAAAGAGAACTGGTTACGATTGATAGCTAATCTTTAAGAAGTAGGAAAAAATTTGTTAATACTGGTAATACTCTTACTTGCTGAATACAGGACTGCCTGTTATAATTGGTAAGTGGAGGAGATAATTTATTTGCCTTATGGCAGGAAAGAAGGGAAAAAAGTGTTTAAAAACAAAAAAAATGCTAAAATAGTTGCTGTTGCTATTGCAGCAGTATTCTTACTGGGAGTTTTTGGTTTGGCAATTTCGCAAAGCAGCACAGGCTATGCAGCTAGTGCCGGTACTTCTTCAAATATCGGCAAAGTAAATAGGGGGTTGTTAATTCAACAACATCCAGATTTGGCTAACGCTGAAGCTACCATGAATGCCGAAATCGAGAAAGCGAAAACCGAATTTGAAACCAAGTCGGCCAGTATGTCAGATCAAGAGAAACAGGATTATTACAATCAAACCATGCAGCGCCTTGAGCTTAAGCGCCAAGAATTATTTGCGCCAATCCAGGATAAAGTAGATGCTGCCATTAAAGGCGTAGCTGATGCCAAAGGCATAGCTGTTGTGTTTGATGTTAACAATGTTGTATATGGTGCTCAAGATTTGACTGATGACGTTATGAAAAAGCTTACCGGTAAATAATTTAATTATTCCGGTACAATAGAGCCGAGCCGGGTTCGTCTGAGCTCGGCTCGGCTCTTACTCAAGGTAATCCCGGCAATCGGTAACACTAGAAAGGGTGATTTGGTGTTTATAACCAAAAA
The DNA here is from genome assembly GCA_023443285.1 of Bacillota bacterium. Lineage (GTDB taxonomy): Bacteria > Bacillota > Negativicutes > Sporomusales > Sporomusaceae > Sporomusa. The sequence continues at coordinate 340 of JAEZVB010000127.1, read as the reverse complement.
GCAAACAACACCAATATGGTTTCTGGTAATCCTGCTACTTAGCACTGCCTTGTTTATTGGCTGCTCCCGTTCGAAGTCACCTGAAACTACGCCACCCGCAATGCCGCATATTGGCATAATTGACATGGATAAGGCCATACAGAGCCATCCCAAATATCAAGAGTGGCAACAACTCAAACAACAGGCGGCTACTTTGCGCCAACGGTTAACGGTGGGGGCTGACCAAACCCTGGATAACCCTGCGGAGCCACCTCCCTTCCTAGATATGCAGAGCAGTGCGGCGGCTGGATTGCAAACCGCAGCCGAGCGGGAATTCAATGCAAAAATGGCAGCAAAACAA
>JAEZVB010000097.1 GCA_023443285.1 Bacillota bacterium | reverse complement strand
ATATAGTAGTTAACTCAACCTCAATATTTTTTACAGTCTCTTCTTCGACAATCAGATTTGCCGGGTCTTGCTGCCGGCTGTCAATAAATACGGACTCCAGGCATAAGTTGGAGGTTTCCGGCGGACTATTTAGAGAAATAGCCTCGTTGAGAAAGCAGTGCTTCTTGCGATTGTACATAGTTATCGCTGATTTAATCGTGCTTTGGATATTCATCTCAACTAGCAACCGAAAGGATTTCCCACGACTTTCATCATAGTGGCATACGGCTTTATATAAGCCAATTAATCCCCATTGATACATATCGCGATAATCTCCGCCTGGCAAGTAGTAGGTTTTTACATATCGCAAGATTACTTTATGGTATTGTTTTACAACTTTTTCAAACTCTTCATTATTAACACTACCATCACTAAAAAAGCATGACTCCAGCACTATTGCATACCCCTTGTCCTCTTATTCACAACAAATGATTGTTGTCTTCCTGTGTCCACTTTTATTAAATGCAATAATCGTGCCAACACCATCAATGCTTATAGTTCAGTATTTAATGACATAATTTTCTATACATTTTCAACAACTATGCACAATTTTGTACACATAAATGCAATTTTTGTACATAATTGTTGAGTAATAGCCAACTAACCTACTCTTACACCTTGCATATTGCACTTAGAAGAGTTTGCACTAATAATAATCAGATGTTAACTTTATCCCCGGTAATTTATCAGCACTAACCCGAATAAACAAAAAACCACTCCTAGTATGGTTGTAGCTGATAAGCTTTCTTTAAAAAACATTAAACCTAGCGGGATTAATAACACACTTACTGTTGTACTTGCGACAATATTAAACAGGCTGATATTCCAGCCAACCCGATAGGCAACTAGCGTCCCCACTTCTAGGCCAACAATTGCTATTCCCAGCGCATAACTCACCCAATTTAACTGCCTGAAATTTTCTAAGAATGGCACAGCTTTATCCATTGGATAAAACGGATACAGCATCAAGGTCACAATACTGGCGGTAACATAGGTAATTGTCAGAGCAAACATGGGGTTAATCGTTGCCGGTGTGATTTTCAAAAACACATGGTACAAAATGCTGGAAACAATGGTTAAGGAAATAGTCAGGTAGTACAGCAAAAGCACGCAGCCCCCTCAAAATATGGTACTACCCAGGAATCCTGGATAAATCACTAAACTTGGTAAATTGCTTGTGGAAAAAGAGTTGAACACTGTCAACAGGACCATTACGGTGCTTGGCAATAATAACATCAGTAATGTTCTTGTGCTCGGTTTCGGGATCATAGTAGTCCTCGCGATAGAGGAACGCGACAATATCCGCATCCTGCTCCAGCGAACCTGATTCCCGCAGATCACTGAGCATAGGTTTTTTCACCTGACGAGACTCTACGCCACGACTGAGCTGTGATAAAGCGATAACCGGCACTTTGAGTTCCCGAGCCAAGGCTTTTAGCGAACGCGATATCTCGGAGATTTCCTGCTGGCGATTTTCGCTGCGAGAACTGCCGCTGCCACCTTGCATCAGCTGGAGATAATCGATAATGATGAGTTTTAAATCATGTTCAATTTTGAGCCTGCGCGCTTTAGAACGCATTTCCATGACCGTGATACCTGCCGTATCATCAATAAAGATCGGTGCCGCGGCCAAGCGATCTGCCGCCCGCACAAGCTTATCCCAATCATTGTTTTCCAGTTCGCCAATGCGCAAGCGCTGGGCATCAATTGGTGCCTCAGCACACAGCATACGCTGGACCAGTTGCTCTTTTGACATCTCCAGGCTAAAGAAAGCCACTGCCTGCTTTTCCTTAATGGCAACATTCTGGGCGATATTTAGCACAAAGGCAGTTTTACCCATACTGGGCCGAGCCGCAATCAAAATAAGGTCGGAAGCTTGTAAACCTGAAGTCAGTTTGTCCAAGTCTTTAAACCCGGTAGACAAACCAGTAATGCCGCCTTTAGAAGAATAAAGCTCAGAAACCTTGTCAAATACATCAAAAATAATATTCTTAATTGATGCGAATTCCTGGCCTGCTTTGCGGTTGGCAACCTCAAGAATCATCTTTTCGGCCTTGTCCATGATGACAGCAACTTCTTCATTTGCTTCATAGCCCATACCAGCGACATGTGTAGCAGTGGTAATCAGCTGGCGTAACAAGGCTTTTTCTTCGACAATCCGGGCATGATACATAACATTTGCGGCTGTCGGCACACTGTTGGCCAGTGCGGAAACATAAGCAATGCCACCGGCTCCCTCCAGTTTTTCATCCCGGCGTAGTATTTCTACAACAGTTACCAAATCCACGGCATCATTTTTATTAAACAACTCTAGCATGGCATTAAAAATCAGACGATGAGCCTCGCGATAAAAATCTTCTGGCCTTATGATTTCTGCTACCTTGGATATGGCCTCGCGTTCAATCATCATAGCGCCCAGCACCGACTGCTCTGCTTCCACATTTTGGGGAGGAACGCGATCAATCATGTAAATTTCTCCTTCATCATGAAAATACGACTTATGCCCCGCCTTAGGCAGCGGCAAAAGTTGAGTAAAAAGACCGCGCCCAAGCACAGCACTACCGTGCATCTGGTTTAGCGCGGCCTATCTAAAATACTATAATTACATCAGGCACTGGCAACTTCAACATCAACTTCATCAAACAGTATTGCCATGGCTTCTTCTACTGTACCAACCGGCTTGATACTAAGGCCTAAATGGTTTTCCGGAATATCAGCCTGATTCTCCTGCGGGATGATCATTGACACAATACCTGCTTGTTTGGCACCATAGGCCTTTTCAAACACTCCGCCAACAGCCTTTACTTTGCCCTGAATGGAGATTTCTCCGGTTATGGCTACATCCTGACGGATGGGTTTACCGGTAATAGCGGAAATAACCGCCGCTACAATCGCAGTTCCGGCCGAAGGACCGTCAATGCGGCCACCGCCAATGATGTTAATATGCAAATCAAAACTAGATAGATCCTGACCAGTAAGTTTCCTAACAACAGCGGTAGCATTAAATACCGAGTCTTTTGCCATACTGCCGGCTGTATCGTTAAACCGGATACTGCCTTTTCCTTTTTCCGCCGGAAAAGCCACTGCTTCAATTTCCAGCACAGATCCCAGATAACCGCTAACCCCAAGACCAAATACTCGACCTACTTCTAGCGTAGGCGCTGCTTTCCGGTTAACATAGGGTGACAGGCGGCTAACCTGAGCTACCCGGTAAATATCGGCTTTAGTGATACTGATCATTTCCTGGTTCTGCCCTACCCGCATCAGCGCCATGCTATAAGCATCTGAGAAGATGTTGACGGCCTTGCGCCCCTCAATGGTGTAGTCACTAATAAGGTGCGGCACTTCCGGATCAATAGGCACTTCCAATTTGGCGGCCGCGTTGCGTACTATTTCTTCAATATGTTTGGGGGTTAAGGGCTCAAAGTAAATTTCAGCACAGCGTGAACGCACTGCCGGCGTAATGTCACTGGCATCGCGAGTAGTAGCACCGATCAAGATGAAGTCAGCCGGCGCCCCCTCTTCAAACAACTTCTTAATATACTTAGGCACACTACTATCTGATGGATCATAGTAAGCAGAATCAAAAAACACCCGCTTATCTTCCAGCACTTTTAACAGCTTGTTTTGTAACATGGGATCCATCTCGCCGATTTCATCAATAAACAGGATACCGCCATGGGCATCTGTAGCCAAACCAGGCTTGGGTTCAGGCACACCGCTTTCGGCCAAGTCACGGCGAGCACCTTGATAAATAGGATCATGAACAGAACCTAACAGTGGGTTAGTGACATCACGGGGATCCCACCGAAGTGTCGTGCCATCAACTTCGACAAACGGCGCATCTGGGGCAAAGGGCGCACGTTTAACCTTTTTGGCTTCTTCTAAAACTAAGCGAGCCGCCGTAGTTTTACCAACTCCAGGTGGCCCATAAAGAATCAGGTGCTGCGGATAGGGAGAGGCCAATTTAGCGCGCAGAGCTTCGACTGCCCGCTCTTGACCAACGATTTCATCAAGATTGGTTGGGCGGAGTAGTTCCATGGCCGAGCGGGTTAACTTGCGACTTTCCAGTTTTTCTAGTAGCGCAAACTTCTTGAGTGTCTGGGGATTTTCCGCATTGGCAGGGCTTTCTTCCTTAATAACCTGCGCGCGAATTTCCTGGACATATTCTTGATGACGCTCTTCCATTTTTTCAGCAATTTTCTTTTCAATACGGTCTTCAACCGTGCGCCGAGCGCAGAGGTCTGCCAACTCGTCTTCAATTTCGCTAAGTATTGCAGGGATATCCTTCATAGCTGGCAGTTGCTCGATTGTCGGGTCTTCAAATACCAACTTCTGCAAAGCCAGCACTCTCTCTTCAAGCCGGGCAGAACGCATAAGCTCCAAAGCTCCCAGCTTGCCCGCTTTCAGTACAACTTTCTCTGCTCCCATAACCCCGGTATATAAACCGTACAAGGCAGCCACCTGACGTTTAAACTGATCTTCCTGGTTACTATGACCGCTGGTAGCCGAATCAGCGTTGCCGCTACGTACTAGTTTACTAAAAAAATCTTTCATGACCTTACCTTTCTAATTGTAAAGCTTACTCTGCTATTACTGTTACTTGAATCTGCGTACCGACCTCAGCATGGAGTTTAATAGGTACTGTGAATGTTCCCAAAGACTTAAGAGCGTCCTTAAGCTCAATTTTACGCTTATCCAGCTCAAGCTTATGTTCTTTCACTAGCGCATCGGCAATGTCTTTGGCAGTTACCGAACCGAACAAGCGCCCGCCTTCTCCCATTTTTACCGGGATACTGACAGTAATTTTGGCCATCTGCGCTGCGAGTAGCTTTGCCTCATCAAGGGCTCGCTCTTTCTTGCGTTCCTCGGAGGCCTTTTGCAAGTTGGCATTATTTACATTATTCGCAGTTGCCGGAATAGCCAGTTTTTGCGGCAATAGATAGTTGCGGGCATAGCCTTCCGATACCTCAAGTATTTCGCCTTTTTTACCGAGTTTTTTCACTTCTTGTTGCAGAATTACTTTCATGTGTTGCACTCTCCTTTATATGACTATCAACAATCTTTATAATTTGGCTCTTGACTTCATCGAAGTCAGCACCTTTTACTTTGGCACCGGCTACCGATTGATGGCCGCCGCCGCCTAACTGCTCCATAATTACCTGGACGTTAAGGTCACCGTTAGACCTGGCGCTGACGCCAACCCCATCTTCCATGTTAAATAGGACAAAACTCACCCGCACGCCCTCAATACCCAGCAACATATCGGCCGTCTGAGCCGCCATCACCTGGGCATTTTTTATATCGACTGGACAAATGGCAATCACGACTCCATCGTGCGGCATCTCGGTATTTTCAATAATCGCCGCCCGCGTTTTCATTGTTTCAAAATCAACCCGGAATAAGTGCCGAACCAGCGTGGGGTCAGCACCGGCCCGCCGCAGGTAAGAGGCCGCCTCAAAAGTACGAACGCCAGTCTGCACCGCAAAATTCTTTGTGTCTACAACAAGACCGGCATACAATGCCGACGCCTCCAGACGTGTTAATTCAATTTTGTCGTCGAAATAACCCAGCAATTCTGTGACCAGTTCGCTTGTCGAAGAAGCCGACGGTTCCAAATAAACCAGCAGCGTATTGGCAATAATGGTTTCGGCCCGGCGATGATGGTCAATAATAACCGTCCGCTCAGCACGAGCCAGCACCTCCGGCGCGGCAGCTAGTTCAGGTCGATGGGTATCAACGACAAATACCAGTGCCCGGGGATTAACGAACAGCCCGGCCTGCATCGGCGATATAAATAGATCCCGATATTCTTCGTAGTCAAGCAATAACTCTGATAATTTGTCAACAGCCAAGCCTGGCTGACTAACGACAATTTTAACCTGTTTTCCCAGATGGCGAACCATTTTGGCAACACCTAGCGCTGCCCCCAGGCTGTCAAAATCCTCACCGGTATGACCCATAACCACAATACTGTCGGCTTGTTCAATCAGTTCCCTAATGGCTTGGGCGACAATCCGGGCTTTGACTCTGGTGTTTTTTTCAACAGCTTTGGCTTTGCCGCCAAAAAATTGGACTTTGCCGCTAATATTAACAGCAGCCTGATCGCCCCCACGGCTCAAGGCCAAATCCAGTCCGGCCTGTGCCCGTTGCCCCAGCTCTGCCACCGAGTTTTCTCCTGTAGCGGCGCCAATACTCAGGGTCACAGGGATTTTATTACCTGCCTGAATGCCCCGGATTTTATCCAAAATCTCAAACTTGTCACCAGTCATCAGACGGTCAAGCGCCCGACGGTGGATAACAGCAAGATAGGTATCTTCGTTATACTTTTTCAGATGACCATCCAGCTCAGTCATCCACTCGGCCAGCAGTCGGTTAACCTCCCCCAAAATAGCCGTCCGCTGACTCTCGGTTAAGCCGGTTAAGGCATCATTATAGTTATCAATCTGAATGTAGGCCAATACCGTCTGAAGCTGACTACTCGCTTGCTTGTCTGCCTCAATTTCAGTGATATCTGATAGATAAAGCACAGTATACGATGTTTCGGCAGCCACGCGGTGAATAATTTCATAATGGCTCGTATTTGCCTCAAAGCTGGTCTGACCATCTTTTCCTATTATTTTCTCAAGCGGCAATGTTGGCCAGATCTTTAGCAACGACTGGCCCAGTTCCACCGACTCATTGACCCATTTGGTTAGCATCGTATTGCGCCATTGAATATTTCCTTGTTCATCAACGATCACGATGGCCAGCGGCATTTTATCAAATACCTGGGCGGCCGCATGATCCAGACAGCGACCCATATCTTCAAGGTAAGCGTTTACTTCTTTTTGGCGACTGTTGTAGCGTTCCCGCCCATAAAGATAAAGCACATATAGTAGAACAGCACCCAATGTGGCCGCATAGGGATTATAATAGCTGATAATCAGCAATAAGGCAGCAGTTACGGCCAAGTAGATCCGGGTATCAAACCAAAAGGAAGGTCCCTGCGGCATTTTATTTCCTCCCGTCACTCCATTTTTGGAGCACGCAGTTGACGATAGTCAAAAATTAGATCAAAGGCACCGCCGATAATCAGCGCCTGCATGAAAATACCGTTAGACAGTATTAAGAATAGTATAATACCACGGACCAGCCTTGACAATTTGTATTTATCGGTAAGGAAGTAAACCAGCGCCATTCCTTGCACAAATAAAAACATGGTGGCTAGTACCTGGATGTTCATGCCGGTATTATACAGTAGCTCCAGCTCCCTGCTTTTGCCCCAATAAATAGCCACCAGCGACACGACCAAGGCATAGATCGTAAAGCGCGGCATTGTCCAGTGGCGAAAAAGGGGAAATGGCTGGATTTGTAGACCCAATCTAGCCAATACGACTTTGGCAACCTGGAAGTTTAAGAAGGTATCAACAAAAGCAGCCAACACAAAGCCGGCCGGCAAAATAATCTTGACAATCTCTACCATGGGCTTTAGCATTGCTTCCATACGCTCCAGATCCTCGGCCTTCATACCCATACCCCGGTAAAAATCCATTGCCTGCTCAAGCCCCTTAACCATGGCTTCGGTTTGGAGATTTAACGGATTAAAACCCATCACGGCAGCGCTGATCGCCAGTACTGCTATCTTGGAAACAAGCGATGCTGCGGCTCCGATAAGCAGTGTCTTGGTCGGCGAAAAACCCTCCCTCAAACCATAACCTAAAGCTATACCAATCAGGCCAAATCCGACCACTACTGATACAGCGGTAAGCGGATGCATGATCAGCGCAATAATTAACCCAGATGCAACCACAGCCAAGATACTCCATCTATATCCATGCCGCACACCCAAAAGCACGATAGGTACTGGCCAAAGTAAATTGACAAAAGCGCCAATCACCGGCAAGTATGTGCTAATGAGCGCAAAAATTATGGCGACAGCGGTAAGTACGCCACCTTCAACAACCGGTCTAACCGGATTTCTATGCATAATTCACCTCTTCTGGCGAAGATATCGACGATATTCGCTCATATCTCCAAACCAACGTTCTGCTTCTGTTTCTTGCTTTATATTGTGTCCAAGCTTAGTATCTACAATCTCCTCCATTTGGGAATACTCAATACCCAGCCGTCGTCCAAGAACAAAAGCTGAAATAATAAGCTGCGCCAGTGCATCTCCAATAGCCTCTCGCTTATTATGAGCCATTGCCTGATATAGTTTTCCCACTTCAGTCACTAGATCTGCTTTGACTCCTTCAATTAGTCGAAGTTTTCGCAAGATATCCGATTCCTGGGCGAACACATGACCGCCTCCTTATCCCACCCTGTTATATTCGAAAAGAATGTGGCTATTTCCTGCTTTGACTTTAGATAAAGTAGCCAACCCATCTACGACGCCCTCTGCTAACCAACTAGTTTTGGCTCCGCATTGATCCAGCGAAAAAGCAATAGGTAAAGCCCCGGCTTTACAGCCGGGGCAAGTCTGTTTTTTTGTTACCGCTGGTTAAATCTAATGTAGAAAGTGGTTCCATCAGCACCGGTAGACACCTCAATCATACCTTTATGTCTTTCGACAATTCCATAGCAAACCGCCAACCCTAAGCCTGTACCATTATACTTGCTGGTTAAAAACGGGGTACCCAGCTTATCTAGCACCTGCGGCGGAATACCTGGCCCCTCATCTTTTACCGCCAGTACAACCTGTTCATTTTCCTCATAAGTTTTGATAGTGACTAATCCCGGTTGCTGCATAGCCTCCAGACCATTACGAACTAAGTTAAGTAGCAGCTGCCTGATTTCCTTTTCATTTAAAAACAGGCTGCGAATGTTACCCAGGTCCAATACAATATCATTGCCGGCAATGACAGCGTCAGTTGCTAGTAGCGGCTCAATAGCCCGAATAACAGCGTTTAGATCAGTTTCTTCATAACCAGCCGGCGAGGACTTGGCTACCGACAAAAATTCAGAGATGATCATATTCGCCCGATCTAACTCGCTAATCATCAGATCAAAATAATCCCGATACTTTTTACAATCGTCTTTCTTTAAGAGCATTTGGAGAAAACCACGGACTGTCGTCATCGGATTGCGGACTTCATGACTAATACCTGCTGCCATTTGCCCGACAAGATGTAAGCGATCCAGCCGTACCAACTCGCTCTTCATTAACCTACTGTCAGTCACATCGGTAGCCATCCCTAAGATATGGCACTTACCGTCCAGCACAATCTTTTCTGCCGAAAATATCGCATATCTGGTTTGTCCTTCTTTGGTTGTAAGGGAAATTTCCTGATTTCTAATACAGCCATTTTTACAAAACTGCCGCGCTAGCTGCTTTATCACAGGCGTCGAGCATATACCCAGTTCGAGAACAGTACGTCCTACTACCTCTTCTTTTTTCCAGCCCGTTACTTTTAAAAAGCTGCTGCTAAAGTCAATAATTCGACCCTGCCGATCCTGAATGCACATTAAACTCGGTGTAACATTAAATGCAGTATAAAACCGTTCATTCGCCCGTCGCAGCTCGGCTGTGCGCTCAGCAACAAGCAAGGAAAGCTGTTGCTGGTAATTCTCTAATTCATTTTGCAGCTCAACATGTCTAGAAACATCTGTTATTGTCACAAGTAGCCCAACAGCCACCCCATCGACAGCCAGCCTTTTTAGCGTCCAGTCGATATAACGTGAGCTATTCGGAGTTTTCCAGGCAGACGCGGTATAACTTCCGCCTGTTGCCAAGATTTGCCTGGCAATGGTAGTCAGCTCTTCTGCCTGCAAGTCTCCGACTTTTTCGTTCAGAACCGCGCGAATAGAGCGACAAATAATTTTTTCGGTAGGCAGTGACATAATCTTGGAAAACGGGTTATTGACCTGCGTAAACCGCAGCCGCGTATCAATTAGCGCAAGACCAAATGGCGCCTGATCAAGCACGGCAACAAGCGTGTCCCAATTTAGTTTATTTGACATGTCCGCATCCAGCAATGATTTACCCTCCCCTGCGCCAGGCAACCATCCCTTTCCTAGCTCCAGCTCCTGTTTACCGTTGTAATTATATTATGAAAAGTATAATTTACTATATATTTCCATATATTTATTCATTCTCCTCCAAGTATTCAAATATTTGTTGAAAACTTTTCTTGCGAGCATAAAAAAAGAACAAGAATCCTTTTCCAGGGTTCTTGTTCTTCTTGCTTTTATTTATTCTGCAGTAAATGGCAGCAAGGCGATATTGCGTGCCCGTTTTACAGCCAGTGTCAGTTGACGCTGATGTTTGGCACAGTTGCCCGAAATGCGGCGCGGCAGGATTTTGCCTCGCTCGGTAGTATACCGGCGCAATTTGGGAACATCTTTATAATCAATATCAGTTACTTTATCAACACAGAAACTACAAACCTTTTTCTTAGGCTTGCGGCCTCTTTCGCGTTTCATAGCCATTAGTTTACCCCCCTTTTAAAACGGTATTTCCTCATCAGGGAAGACATCTTTGCCGAATGAATTTACATCTATATTCCCGGCATCCCCACTAGCAGATGCCTGTTTACGTTCCAGGAATTCAATGGATTGCGCTACGACTTCGGCGACGCGACGCTTCTGACCATCATTGGCTTCATAGGAGCGGATTTGTAGCCTTCCATCGACCAACACCCGCTGACCTTTGGTCAGGTTGTTGCCACAGGTTTCGGCTAGTCTTTCCCAGGCTACGATTGGAACAAAATCTGCGGTATTTTGACCTTGACTTTGACCGCCAAAACGGTTAACAGCCAGCGTAAACGATGCTACTGCCTTGCCGCTTTGAGTATATCGTACCTCGGGATCTTGTGCCAAGCGACCGACAAGGATGACTTTATTCATATATCCTCACTCCTCCGGGCTCAAGAATTAGTCTTCCAATTTGATAACCATATGTTTCAGAACTTCATCGGTAATCTTAAGCACACGCTCAAGCTCGAATACAGTAGCTGGTTCAGAAGTAAAGTTAATCAGGGTGTAAAACCCGTCCATAAAGTCTTTTACTTCATACGCCAAACGTTTCTTGCCCCAACGGTCAATCTTGTCTACATTGCCGCCAGTGTTCTTAATAATGTTCTCAAACTTGGTAATAGTAGCATTAATTGCTTCTTCTTCACCAGGTTTAACAATAATCACGACTTCGTATTTTCTCACGAAATCACCTCCTCCTCTGGACTATTGGCCCCAAAACGTAGGGGCAGGGAAGGTTTTGAATAACAAAACCAAATCGCACTATGTATGCGACTAAATTATTATATCATTAATCATCTTACAATTGCAAGAAAAAACGCGTAAGCTTAATCAAGTTTTGAGGTTTCTACCGAAAGTTTTGCCAAATTCGACGTATTCTCGCCTGGCTGGGGGATGGCAAAAGCCAAGCCTATGGCACCAACCACCGCTACAATAGACCACAGCAGCGCTGATTCAAGTCCAATATAATCGCCTAATACTCCGGTAATGGCTGCGCCTACACCGCCTAACCCATAAGATAATCCGAGCATCATGCCTGAGGCCATCGCAGCATTACCGGGAATAAGCTCCTGCGCCCAGACAACCGAGGTGGGTGCCGTACTCTGCAGCAGTGCCCCGCTAATTGCCAATAGTATATAGCTTACCGGTGTCGGGTTCATGTTCAGCAAAAACAAATAGGTAGTAGGTAAACACACTACTAGGGAACCAATAAACCCGGCCTTGCGTCCAACTCTGTCGCCTACCCAGCCTCCCACCAGCGAACCACAGGCTCCGCTCAGTAAAAACACGGTTAGCATACTGGCAATTACCGCTGTTGACTGGCCTGAACTGGTAAGTGCGACCGGCAAAAATGTTGTCAGCGCCACTTGCATCCAAGATCTAAGTGCTACAACAATATTTAAAAGCAGTAGACCACGTGATTTGTACCAGGCTTCGCCCTGTACAATATTGCCCGACTGATCGCGCACAGCAGCCGGACTGATATTTATCTTGTGAAGGCCTGCCAGATAAGACGCCCAGGTTACAATTATCCCGGGGATTATCAGCCAAAGCAAACTGTCAGTCCCGCCTAATTCTAAACAGTACAAAATAATCGCCGGTGCCACAGCACAACCAACATTGCCGCCAAACACGAAGATCGACATAGCTCTTCCCTTAGTCTCAGGTGTAACAACCTTACCCATCAAGCAGGCGGACAGAGGGTGAAAAATCGATGCGCCTAGTCCGGCTATCCCAACCACCAAAAACAAAACAGCCTGGCTGCTAGTCAGACCTGCCGAACAAATAAATATCGCGCTTACCGGCGTAGTCACAAGAATAAGCCAGGAATACCCATATCGGTCTATCAGGTAGCCTGCCAGCGGCTGTAGCACACTGGATATGACGGCATACGCCATTACCAGCATGCCGCTCAGGGTCAAGGACATCCCCAGCTTAGTCATGACCAGCGGCAATAACGCTGGCAAAAAGTTGGCGTAAAAATCGCTAAAAAAATGGCCAGCTCCTAGTATACCTATATTAAACACCATTGACTTGCTAAACTTGCTGCTCACTCCGTTAGCCTCCTAAAGAAGAAAAGAGCGGCTTGTTGCAACCGCTCACTACTATACTAAACATTAAACCGGAAATAAGTGACATCGCCATCCTGCATAATGTACTCTTTGCCTTCCAGGCGGACTAACCCTTTTTCTTTAGCTGCGGCATGAGATCCGTTAGCCATTAAATCATCATAGGATACAATCTCGGCTCGAATAAAGCCGCGTTCAATATCGCTGTGAATTTTGCCGGCTGCCTGCGGCGCTTTGGTCCCACGCACAATTGTCCAAGCTCGTACCTCCTGTTCACCAGCAGTGAAGAAGGTCATCAGCCCTAGTAGCGAAAAACTGGCGCGAATCAGCTTATCCAGTCCGGATTCATCCAGACCAAGGTCAACTAAAAACTCCTTTGCTTCGTCCTCAGACAATTCGGCAATCTCAGATTCAACCTTGGCCGATACTACAATAACCTCAGCCCCTTCATGCGCCGCATACTCACGCACCTTAGCTACATGTGGGTTAGCACTGGCATCGGCTGCTTCCTGCTCACTGACATTAGCCACAAACAAGGTAGGTTTTAAGGTTAGTAAAAATAAGTCCCTAAGTAGTGCTTCCGTTTCCTCATCACTAACAACACGCCTGGCTGGCTGGCCATCGCTCAGCGCCTGTTGCACCTGCTTTAATATCTCTAGCTCGGCTAGCACCTTTTTATCGCCGCTTTTTATCAATTTCTGTACCCGGTCAATACGCTTTTCAACTGTTTCTAAATCAGCCAGACAAAGCTCAGTATTGATGATTTCAATATCGCGTATGGGATCAATACTGCCGGCGACGTGGGTAATATTATCATCGGTAAAGCAGCGTACTACTTGTGCTACCGCATCTACCTGTCTGATATGTGATAAGAATTTATTGCCAAGACCTTCACCCTGAGCGGCCCCTGCAACCAAACCGGCAATATCGACAAACCTCATGGCCGCCGGAATCGTCCGCTGCTTAGGTTTATACATTTCAGTCAGTTTCCACAAACGGTCATCAGGAACATCGACAACACCTACATTGGGTTCGATGGTACAAAACGGGTAATTTGCCGCCTCGGCACCGGCCTTGGTTATCGCGTTAAATAGCGTGCTTTTGCCGACATTAGGCAGTCCCACGATACCTACTTCCAGATTAGTACTCATGTAATGCTACTCCACCTTTAAAGCTGTCCTTGTGCACAGCCCGATTATTTAACTGTTACGTATTAACTTATATAGTTTAAAATAATGTCGGCTAAATTTCAACCTTTTTCCCGCTTACGTTTTCCCGCTTACGAATGCTCTGCTTTTTGCTTGGAGAGAATAACCGCCTTGACGCCTTTTTCAAATTTGGGGCGTGGAATCATAACCTGTCGTCCGCATTGCAAGCATTTAAGCCCAAAGTCTATCCCTGTGCGGGTTATCTCCCATTGATCGCCACCACAGGGATGCGCCTTTTTCATTTTTACAACCTCGCCCACCTGGTAATTGTATCGTTGTTGATTCATCTTACCCTCCTGCTTTGGCCGCTTTATTTTCGGACATAACCACCGAACTAAACAGCTGTGGCGGCAAAATCTTGGCCTCGGTAAACCTCTCTTTTAT
>JAEZVB010000087.1 GCA_023443285.1 Bacillota bacterium | reverse complement strand
GACCTGACGTTACCGCTTCAGTCCCAAGGCTGGATACTGGGTGGCTGGCTAGACCTTCCCAGGCGGGAGTTCCACCCGCAATACTCCGTGCGCATCTTGGCGCACGTGACGGTTCTTCCGTATCCTTTACTTTTTCCTGCACATCAATAACGGTTAGCTATTATACTCTGCTATATACAATTTCCATAGGAAGACCTTTGCAGTCTTTTTGGGGTTCTTCTGGAATAGTCTCAAAACCTTTTTGCATACCAATGCAGCCAATAACTGACAACACCATAGCATCGAGGAAATCATTTATCACTTGCTTGCGATATTGTGAGGTTATTTCATGTATAGCTTGCTCTGTATAGGTAAAATAGCGGGTAAGCAGCCTTATGCGCTCATCAAGTCCAGACACTTCGCTTTTCTTGCTTAAAAGCGGCTTACCCTGGTTTAGTACAGCAAAACCATATTCAGGATGTGATTCACGTAGTCGGCCGATATATTGCGGATTTTCCAGTAAGAACTCGTCAATTTCCCGAATTTTCCGGGAAAAGCCAAGAGATTGTTCTGACAAACTTTTATTAAGAAATTCTATATTACGAGCCTTTGCCGCTTGTTTATCTTGAATATAAACGGCTTGCCTGCATGGTGTATTAAAAACACTAGATTTTTTCCCCGGCAGTCTCTTCCTTAACTCTTGATCAGGTCTTGCTAGTTCATCTTGCCTTGTTTCAGGCAGCCCAATAGGAATATCAATAAGCAAGCAATCGGCATCCTTATGTTCCTGCATAAGAGCACTAATATCATTATAAATCTTAAAGACGTAACTACCGCTTGAATATTGCCAAAAAGCTGCCCAGCCTTTTTTACAGCTGTCAATCCCTACACACTTATAACCTTTCTCTTGAGGCGCCAGCATGTTCATAATAAGCCGAGCCATTTGAATGAATTTTTCTTCGACAGCGGTCATACTTCTTTCAGCAATATCGGGTTGAGAACAAAGCTTTGTAATATCTTCTCGGATATTTCGCTGATGCAAATGCTCAAATTCGTAATATAACAAGTCAGTATCAATATCGGCAAGCTGCTTCAATTCTTGTTCGGTCAAATCAGCAAGTCCGTATTTCGCAAAAATTACTTGCTGCAAGGTTGCTTCTATTTTTCTGTATTCATCAAGATAACCTTTTACCGGTCTTGTGATATCAGCAATATAGGCTTCACTGCCATCATGAAGCAAGCATGCTAATTGTATTCTGGTAGATAATTTCCTTGCTCTAGCCTCCTGAGCACAATTAATGGAATGCTGTGCGACACTGTAAAAAGTTTTGAAGTGGCCGTTTGCCCGACACATTTGCGATAGTGCGTGCGCAATATCTTCTAATTTTACGTCCTCCAACCGCGGCTCAAGCGGATAGAATATGGTATTGGTATACGTCAAAATTGCGCCTTTTCGTGTCATTGATAAATAATCTCCTTTTTTGTTACACCGCATTACTGGATGCCCAAATTTCCCTAGGCGATATTTACTTGCAATTCAGGCTAATTATACCATACTAACAACAATTTACTAAGATGAAAAGCCGGTAAAGTAACAATATAAAAAGAAAATATATGGCTTTATTTCTATAGTAAGTAAGACGCAGTGCAGCAACATTTGACCTGTTTTAGGCAAAACAAAAACTCCATGAATGCTCACGGAGTCTAAATTTACCTATATTATTTAGCCTTATAGGCGCGGTATATGAAATAAATTACAGTTCCCAATATTATAAATATTATAATCGGGGTAAATAACGCTTTAGTTCTAGATATCACGGTCCATTGGATATAGAATAAAGACAACACTATTTCAGTTTTTAACGCAGTTATTAATGTGCGAGCAGTTCTGTACTGTCTTTCCGCATTTTCCGCAGTAATGATTACAGGATAGTTGTAAATATGCGGAAACCGAGTTAGCACAGATAATAATGTATAAGTAATAACTGCAAGCGTAATTGGGGAAAAAAGTAGATTTTTTTTACCCCAGGCATCAATTTCTCCTGTTATGTTGAAATGCTTAGGCACTATTTCTGGAATGGATGACCATGAAATCATTATTGTTACTATCATTAAGAGTAAGCTAATTGTTGCGATAAATTCTAGGATGAGTTCAGGACGTGTTAACGGTATTTTTATAATTGGTCGATCACTCTTTCTGACTGAAAAAGCCATATGTTTTGCCCCTCACACTTTTAATATTGTGAAATTATCCATTATTGGGTAACAAACTGGATATGCATCTTTTGAATTTCCAGCCTTTTCTAATATTAATATTTTATTACATAAAATACAAGTAGAATGAAGATAAATAAGACTCATAACATAAAACCACTATAAATAATAAAAAGACCTTGCAGGGTTTACCTGCAAGGTCTTGACTTATCTGGGGTATTTATTGAAATTATGGTCGGAGCGGCGAGATTCGAACTCACGGCCTCTTCCACCCCAAGGAAGCGCGCTACCAAACTGCGCTACGCCCCGACATATAAAAATGGGGTAATCTAATTGTTGCCAATCATTCGCCGTAGATAGCTGCGTGCTGACTGACAAAATATATTGTACCCAATTTGGCGAGGAATGTCAATAGTAATTGGTTTATTATTATGGAAACTTCAAGTTTCTATTTGGGATACAGTTTGCCACTATTTGTCCTGGGTATTGAAAGAAACCCTGTTAGCAAAAGTTGCGAGCAGGGTTTTCTTTAGTAACGTAATTACTTTACTATAACGAAACTATAGTATGACAGCACCTTGCTGGTCAATCTGCAAAATTTCATAGCGGGCTTTTACTTTGTGGAGGGCAAAGGCTTTAACCATAGCCTCTCCTATTTCGTCAGTTTTGCTGTCAGCAAAAGCTAATAAGCATGGGCCGGCACCACTTAGGGTTGCTCCCAGTGCGCCGGTTTGACGGGCAGCTGCCAGGACTTGAGCCATTCCTGGGATGAGTTTTTCCCGGTAAGGTTGGTGCAAGCGATCTTGCAGGGCATGTGAGAGTAGTTTCAATTCGCCTGTACATAATGCTCCAATGAGCAGTGATGCACGGCTGACGTTGAATACGGCGTCGGCATACAGCACTGTATCAGGCAGTACCTTACGGGCAGCTCTGGTGGAGAGATTAAATTCGGGAATGACTGCTACCATGGAAAAGTCGGTTGGCGGTAAAAAACGCAGATACTTAGCGCTGCCGCTGTCCATAATGCTCACAGTGATCCCGCCAAAGATGGCCGGAGCCACATTATCCGGGTGACCTTCAATGGCAGTTGCCATATTCAAAATATCTTGGTTAGTGAAATGCCTGCCGGTAAGTTCGTTGGCACCGACTAGCCCGCCGACAATAGCCGCCGCGCTGCTACCAAGACCCCTGGCAAGGGGAATGTTATTAATCATGGATAGCTTGATGCCGCTAGCTTTATAGCCGGTTTTGTTTAGAATCATTTTAATAGCTTTTACTACAACATTTGACTCGTCAGAGGGAATATAGCCGGCCCCTTCGCCGGTTACTTCCAGAGAGATACCATCTTGGTCACTCAAGGTAAGCTCAAGATCGTTGTATATTGTACAGGCAATGCCGACAGTATCAAAACCTGGACCGCAATTGGCGGTTGTGCCAGGCACGCGGATTTTTATGGTATTTGCCAAAATATCGCACCTTCTGACCTTATGAAATTTGTTCTGCTTCTACTCGAATAACACTGCCTACTTTTCTTACTACTGACATACCAAGCAAGCTGCCAATGGACAGACGGATATTTTCATCGGAAACCCTGTAGGTAATAAGAACAAGTTCAGTAGCTCGTTCGACTTTGCGTTTTTGAATAACCGAATGCAGACTGACATGCTGAGAACCAAACGCACCGGCAATGGCCGCCAATACACCAGGCTTATCTTCGACAAGCAGGCGTATGTAGTAAGGCGATTCGGTTTTGCTGGCAGGATAGATCGACTTTTGTTCAAAGCAAGTGCAGAGAATGCGGCTACTTACTTTATGATGAATGTCGCGGGCAATATCAATGATATCGGCAGTAACGGCGCTGGCTGTTGGCAATTCACCTGCACCACGTCCATAAAACATGGTTTCCCCTACTGCATCGCCTTTGATATAGATAGCGTTAAACACATCATTAACCGAGGCTAACGGGTGGCTAGCCGGTAGAAAAGCCGGATGTACCCGTACATTAATGCCATGCTCGTCTTGTTTGGCTATGGCCAGTAATTTGATAATAAAACCAAGCTCTTTGGCGTATTCAATATCTTCAATGGTAATATTGGTAATGCCTTCGACAGAGACATCATCAAATGTTACTCGGGCACCAAAGGCAATGGATGCTAAAATGGCAATCTTGCGAGCAGCATCATACCCGCCGACGTCAGCTGTGGGGTCAGATTCAGCATACCCTTTGGCCTGCGCTTCAGCAAGTACGTCGGCATAGTCCATTTTTTCATTGGACATTTTGGTGAGCATGTAGTTAGTGGTTCCGTTGACAATGCCCATAATTTCAGAAATCTGGTTAGCGGCTAAACATTGTTTGAGTGGACGGATAATAGGTATACCACCGCCCACGCTAGCCTCAAACATGAAATCGACATGACTGGCTTCCGCTGCTTCAAAGAGTTCACGCCCATATTTGGCGACAACATCTTTGTTGGCAGTGACAACACTTTTTCCGGCTTTCAGCGCAGATAGCATATATTCTTTAGCGGGGTCTTCTCCGCCCATAATTTCAACGACAATCTTGATATCAGGGTCACTTAATATTGCTTCAATATTAGTTACTAGCTCAGCGTCTGTTTTTATATTTCTTACTTTGCCAGGATTTCTTACCAGTATTTTTTTTATTGTAACTGGGGTACCTACTTTTTGAGCAATACTATGGGCGTTATTGGATAATATTTTAATAACACCGGTACCTACAGTACCCATTCCCAGCAAGGCAATATTAATAGCGTTCATAGTAGTTCCTCCTAAGCCTGGCCTAAGACTTCCAGCCTTTTTACTCCGTCTACCATTCTCAATTTGTCAAGTAAGGCTTCCAAGTCAATCACTAATTCGGCAGTTTCAATAGATATTGTCGCGTTAGCTACTCCTTGCAGTGGTATACCTTGGTTTATGGTTAATACACTGCCGTGTTCATTGGCGACAGTATTTAAAACCCGTGATAATACACCAGATTTATGTTCTAACAGTAACGCTATTGTTACAATCTTTTCTTTACTTGCTTCATAAAATGGAAATACATAGTCTTTATATTTGTAATATGCGCTACGGCTTAATTCCATTTTTTCAACTGCTTCATTAATGGTTCGTGCTTCACCGCGCTTTAATAACTCTTTTACTTTAATTGTTTTTTTTATGGCTTCGGGTAAAATTTCCTCGCGAACTAGATAGAAAATAGCTTTTTGTCCTGTTACCATGTTTTTCCCTCCTCGGTACTGCTGTTGCGGATGTATATCTTTATATGGTAGACATTATATCATCAAAATAGCGGCTTTTACAAGCAAAAATACAAAAAAATTAGGTCAGTCCGTTACAGACTGACAGCTAATCTTTGATAGAATATTAGTTTATTTAAAAAATGATACATATTAATCCGCCACTGCCATCATTAACTATTTTCTGAAGTGTATCTTTTAGTTTTATTTGCGCATTTTCTGGCATAGCGGTTAATTTGTTTTGAATACCTTCGCGGACAAGTTCATTTAATGATTTGCCAAACAGGTTAGTACGCCAGATTTTTTCTGGTTCGCCTTCAAATTCGCGCATGAGGTATTGAATGAGTTCCTCACTTTGTTTTTCGGTGCCAATAATAGGCGAGATTTCAGCTTGCACATCAGTACGAATAATATGTAAAGAAGGGGCTGAAGCTTTGAGTTTTACGCCAAAACGATTGCCGGTCCGAATAATCTCGGGTTCTTCCAGAACCATTTCATCAAGCTGCGGCGGGACAATACCATAACCTGTTTGTTCAACATCTTCTAGGGCTGCTGAGATTTTGTCATATTGCCGTTTGGCTACGGATAAGTCTTTCATCAGACGGAGCAAATGGTGTTCACCGGTGATGGTAAAGCCGGTGAGTTCTTCAAGTACACTATAGAACAGGTCTGCACGGGCGGTCATTTCAATTACCGCAACACCGTTGCCAAGATCCATGTCATGAAGAATTACGTCAGCGACAAAATCATAGCCTGACAAATCGTCAATAGCCCTGTCGATATCACGCAGGCGACGAATATATTGGACTACAGTACTGACCGCACCTTCAAATTTCTGGCGTAACCAATGATCGTTATCAAGTTCTTCAACCCATTTAGGCAGGGTAATATTGACTTCTTTAACAGGAAATTCGTACAGTACTTCTTGTAATATGCCATAGATATCATCATGGGATAATTGGGCACAATCTACTGGAATTACCGGTACATCATAGGTGCCTTCTAATTTTGCCACAAGCTCACGGGTTTCTTTAGCGTTAGGTTTACCCGTATTTAAAATTACCAAAAATGGCTTCTGTAGTTCTTTCAGTTCACGAATGACCCGGTCTTCCGCTGCAATATATTTATCACGTGGCAGATCGGTTACAGTACCGTCGGTTGTCACAACTAAGCCGATGGTAGAGTGTTCAGTAATTACTTTGCGAGTGCCGACTTCTGCTGCTTCCTGGAAAGGGATTTCGTTTTCGAACCAGGGCGTGAGCACCATGCGAGGACCTTCGTCTTCTTCATAGCCTAACGCACCATCTACGGTATATCCAACACAGTCGACCACCCGCACTCTAACATTGACATTGTCTTTAACATTAATTTCTACTGCCTCATTGGGGATAAATTTAGGCTCGGTTGTCATGATGGTTTTACCGCCGGCACTTTGCGGCAGTTCGTCTTTGGCACGTTCTTTATCATAGGGATCAGTGATATTAGGCAGTACCATAGTCTCCATAAATCGCTTGATAAACGTCGATTTACCAGTGCGGACCGGGCCAACTACACCAATATAAATATCTCCACCGGTGCGTTCGGCGATATCTCTAAACAGGTCGAATTTTTCCATCTGGCGTCTCCCTCCCTGATTACGGTAATTATCATTATAAATATATGACATGCCAATCCAAATATTACAAATAAATAAAGTATGGTAACTAAAAAGTACTTATCATACTTTATTAGCCACCATACATTTTTATGCCAAGTTTATTTAATTCCAGTTTAGATTGGTAAGCGCAACTTCCTCGACCTCGTGGGTGCGACTGCGGATCATTAGCTCGAGGACAGCGTCTTTGGGAGACTTATTCTGATAAAGCACCTGATAAAGCTGGTCGGTTATCGGCATGTCAACTTCATAGTTGGCTGCTAGCTGATAAGCGGCTTTAGTAGCTCTGATGCCTTCCACTACCATGGAGGTTTCGCCTTGGATTTCATCGGCTGTCTTACCGGCTGCCAACATAAGTCCGGCGCGGCGATTGCGGCTGTGTACGCTGGTACAGGTAGCAATTAGGTCACCGATACCGGTTAGTCCGGCAAAGGTGAGTGGATTTGCTCCCATGGCCATTCCCAGACGGGTAATTTCAGCAAGACCGCGGGTCATGAGCGCAGACTTAGTGTTATCACCGAAGCCGAGTCCCTCAGCGATACCGGCTCCAAGGGCAATAACATTCTTTAGTGCCCCGGCTAATTCGACGCCGATTATATCAGGATTGGTGTAGACCCGAAAGTAAGGCAGCATGAAAGTATCTTGGATATACTCGGCTATTTTGCGAGATTTTGCTGCTACCACTGTGGCAGTTGGATAATGTAAAGCCACCTCTTCCGCATGATTGGGGCCTGATAATACTGCGATCTGCTTGGAAATGGCCGGTAATTCTTCGGCAATTACTTCGGAATTTCGCATAACGCTGGTTAGCTCCAGGCCTTTAGTTGCAGTAACAAGAATAGTGTCAGATTTGATATAGGGAGCTAGCTTAGCGGCTGTTTGCCTGACAGCATGCGAAGGGGTCACCAGCACAATGAGAGAAGCACCTGTGGCTACATCCTCGATTTTATGGCTAATGGTAACCGCGTCAGGCAGTTTGCAGTCAGGTAAGTAGGTTGCGTTTTCGCGGGTTGTCTGGATGCGCGCAGCTAGTTCAGGTGAACGCACCCATAGTCTGACAGCTTCGTGCTTTTGTCCTAATACTGTGGCTAAAGCTGTACCCCAGCTGCCTGCACCAATAACGGCTATATGCATGTTGGTAATGTCACTTCTCTTTCGCAGAGCCGGGGGCAGGTCTTGTGCCGGCTTTAATTTTAGATTCTGTTCCGTTTAGCAGTCGCTCAATGTTGGGACGGTGTCTGATAATGACAAATAAGGCAGCTACTATACCAAAATACAAGAATTCCTGCCTGGAGTTAAACAGCCACATGGTAATTGGCACTAAGGCCGCAGCTATAATCGATGCCAGGGAAACGTAACGGGTAAAATATACAATAATCGCCCATACAATAAAGACAATAAGCGTGACCTTAGGTGAGATAACGGCAATTACGCCTAGGCCGGTGGCTACGCCGCGACCACCTTTCAATCCTAAAAATATGGACCAGTTATGGCCGATAACAGCACCAATTCCACCGAGTAATTCAGCTATCGCCGTTCCGCCAATATATTGGCCGATAAGAACCCCGATTACGCCCTTTAGGGCATCTGTCAAAAATACCGCAAGCGCCGGCTTAACTCCCAGTGTTCGATAGGCGTTGGTTGCACCAATATTTTTACTGCCATACTGTCTCAAATCAACATTATAGATTGTTTTGCCAACAATTAACCCATTTGGGATTGAACCAATCAAATAGCTGGTGAGAATAACCAGTAAATATTCCATTCTCCCACTCCCTCAATTCATCTACTCATCTTTCTCTTTACGTCCGCGAACAACCAGTTTGAGTGGAGTTCCTTCAAAGCCAAATGCTTCTCTTAATTTGTTTTCTAAAAACCGCAAATACGAAAAATGCATGATCTCAGGATCATTGACAAAGAAAATAAATGTAGGCGGCTTAACATCCGGTTGGGTAGTGAAGTAGATTTTAAGACGCCGTCCCCGATCTGATGGCGGTGGATTGATGGCGGTTGCGTCTTCAATAACCTGGTTGAGTACACTTGTTGCCACTCGCATCGCATGTTGGTCAGCAACAAATTTGACAAGTTCAGTTACCCGCTGTATCCGTTGCTTGGTAAGGGCTGAAGTAAATAAAACCGGTGAGTATTGTATAAAGCCTAATTCTTCACGGATGGTTTCGGTAAATTTAAGCGAAGTCTTGCTGTCTTTTTCAATGAGATCCCATTTATTGACGACAATAATGCTTGCTTTGCCTGCTTCATGGGCATAGCCGGCAATTTTTTTATCTTGTTCGGTTACGCCCTCTTCGGCGTTTATGACCATGAGGACAACATCACAGCGGTCAACTGCCCGCAGGGAGCGAATAACACTATAGCGTTCAATCGGCATGTCTACTTTCGCCTTGCGGCGCATGCCTGCTGTATCGATCAGTACATAGCTCTGGCCATCTTTGGTGAAATGTGTGTCAATGGCATCTCTGGTAGTACCGGGAATATCGCTAACAATGACCCGTTCCTCACCAATAAGCGCATTAACCAGCGAAGATTTACCAACATTGGGACGGCCAATTACGGCAACCTTGATCTGATCATTTTCTTCAGTCTCCACATGTTCTAGCGGCATATTTTCTACCAGGCGGTCAAGCATGTCGCCTAGATTTAGTGCATTGGTGGCCGAAATAGCAATCGGATCACCTAAGCCAAGGTTGTAAAACTCATAAATGTCGGCTTCGTTTTTCATATTGTCAACTTTGTTTACTACAAGGACTACCGGCTTTCGGGTATTGCGTAGAATTGTAGCTACTTCATCATCGGCAGTGGTCATACCCACCCTGCCGTCAACAACAAACATGATAACATCCGCTTCATCGATAGCCAATTTGGCCTGATTACGCATGGCGGTAAGAATTTTGTCATTGGATTCAAATTCGATACCACCCGTATCAATCATGGTAAAATGGCGACCCAGCCATTCGGCATCCATGTAGATGCGATCCCGGGTGACACCGGGCATATCTTCCACAATGGATAAGCGATTTCTACCAATATAATTAAATATAGTTGATTTGCCGACATTAGGCCGGCCAACAATTGCAACAATTGGTTTACTCATATATATCTCCTTGTATCTTTCTTAAAATCGACGTTTGCATGCAAAAGTAACTTTTCGACTAGAAGTAGAGTTTATGGTACTTTTGCTCATATCTCATATACTGTTACCGCCAGGCAGCAAGTAATTGCTTTAAATCCTGGGCATAGTAGGCTGTGCGCACAGGAACCTGCAATTTGGCGGCAATTTGTTCAGGGGTCATGTCATCAAGAAATACCTGTTCGCCTTTTTTGAGCGCTACTCCCGGTACTATAATACCAGTACGCTGACCCGGTAGTTTTTGCAAAGCTGTTATAATATCGCCACCTGTCAACAGGCCTGTGACGGTGATGTCTTTACCGAAAAAACTGTTTTCGGCGGCAATTACTCGGATATTCAAGTTAGGTACACGGAAATCAGCTAGCAGCGGTGTGAGAATTTTCTCGGCAGAAACGCCGCAGACAACATCAATATAGTGAGGCTCACTATACCCTGTCATTGTTACCTCTTCTTGTTCCCAGTCAGCTAGAAAGCTGCGGACAAGACCAATTCCGTTTTCCAGTTGGGGAAAGCCATCGTAACATTCATAGCTAGGGATTTCTTTGCCGGCAGCCAGATAAAATTCATCGGCTACATATACAAAGGATTCCTGGCTTTCTTGCCTGCATTTATTTTGCCACTTTTGTACCAGCTCTATAATCTCTCCGGCGGCTGCAGGTGAAAATTTGGTTAGTGGCTGACAATTATCTCGATAACGGGTAAGGCCGACCGGTACGATGGCCAGTGATAATACCGCAGGGCGCAAAGTGTATAGGTCATTGATGGTTTTTTCTAGTTCATTACCGTCATTGAAACCTGGGCACAAGACGATCTGAGTATGTATCTCAATGCCTTGCTCAGCTAGTTGACTGAGCTGAGCCACAATTTTGCCGGCCTGTTTGTTACCTAGCATTTGCTGGCGAAGTTCACCGTTGGTAGTATGTACAGAAACATAAAGTGGTGATAAATGAAGCCGGGCGATTCGACTTAGGTCACGTGAAGTAAGATTGGTTAAAGTAATAAAATTGCCATACAAAAAGGACAGGCGGTAATCATCATCTTTAACGTAGAGACTATCACGCATACCTTCAGGCATTTGATCAACAAAACAAAATATGCAATGGTTGGCACAGTGCCGTACTTTGTCAAATACTGCACTTTCGAACTCCAGTCCCAGATCTTCATCATATTCTTTTTCAAAGGCGATTAGTTCCTGCTCTCCGGAATCCCGTTCAATCAAGAGTTCAATTTCTTCTTCTGCCAGTGCAAAGCTAAGATCAATAATATCCTGAACAGGTTCTCCGTTGACCTCAAGCAGACGATCTCCAGGTTCAAGGCCAAGTTCAGCACCGATACTATCTGGTTTAATATTTGATATAATGCCTTTATATGTCAAAGTATTCCCCCCTTCCTTTAATATTCCGTCAGTAGCTATATTTTCCTGCAAACCGTTTTATTAAACGACAAAATAAATGTGAAAAAAGGCAGGATTCAACCTGCCTAAGGGGTATTACTGCTTATCCTGTGGATTTTTTTCAGCCTTATCTGAATCGGGAGGTGTGTGACGGCGCTTTTTCTGCCTAGTTCCAAGAAAGTTAGCAAATTCAGTGGAGGTAAAGTTTTTAAGTTTGCTGCCGGCTTCTTTTAAGCTACCTGTACTTATAAGTAAAAAGGCAGCACCGCCAACAAGTAATAGACCCAAAATCCACCCCATTGATTTGGTGGCACCTGAAGGGCCACCGGCTGCTGAGCCCAAACCAGTATTACCGGCGGCTCCGGTTTCACCGGCAGCCTTAGAGCCTGTGGGTGCGCTGGATTTGCCAAGTACCGTCGGTATGACATCAGAAAATAAGGCAATGCCTTTTTCCGCTGATTCGCGGTCATTGGTATGTGCGCCAGCCTCAATCAGCATGGAACGTGGATGCAAATCCTGATTGTAGTCGCCGCCTTTGGCAAAGAAGATTCCTTTTACCAAACCTGGATGCTTTTTGTCTGAGGCGGCTTTAATTTGCAAAGCATAATCCTCGATTTGCTTACCAGTAGGTCCGTATTTACCAACAACTAGTTGCACTTTGCTTATGTCTTGCCCATTAACTTTTCCTTTGTATACCTCAGGCGGCACGGCATCTCGATGAATATCAAAAACAGCATCAGGTTGTTCCTTTTTAATCAAATCCAGTGCCGTTCGTCGCGAACGTTCATACGCCATGTCATCATGGGGATCATGTTTAGCTTGGGAGTGTATTACTGTAACTCCGTTTTTCTCTAACGAAGAGGTAAAGGCATTACCAACTTTGTAAATCCCGCCAGCTCCCAGGATGCTTTCTTTCCCATCGGTAGGTACATACGATTCATCAGAGTGAGTGTGATAGACGGCCACTTTTCCATTACCTTGCGCTGCGGCGATGGCAGGTTTAAGTTGAGCTTTTAGCAGAGCAAGGAGGCTTGTATTCTCGTTATAATATAGAGATAGGTTAACTTCACCGAGGAATTTTGCATGAGCAGTATTTCCCTCGACTCGGACAACCTCATACCGATGGTTATTCTCTGTAAGTACCTGGTCGCCAACTCGCATTTGCCAGCCGGTAATATACACTGAATTGCCTGCTTCATCAACAACGGTTGAGTAGTTACCAGCGTTGTTTTCAGCGTAGCACAAAGTATTTGTGCTTATAAATAACAGCATCAGTACGGCTAAAAATAGTTTATTGATCACGGTTGTCGCCCTCCTTGCCGGAGGTTTTATCGCCAGATGCGGTAGTATTGCTGGTTGTTGGGCGGCTAGCTGATTCTCTATCTGATGGATGCAATTCTTTGCTGAACTCATATAAGCCTTCTGGACGATTGGGGCCAAGAACCGGACCGCCTTGCAGCTTCTCCCTGGTTTCACCCACAAGTTCGGCAATCATGACCGCTATCAAACCGGCGATAATGGTAACATCAAAGGCACCGGCTCCGCCAAGCGAGGTAGTTCCCGGAATGCCCAAACCCGATAGTGTAATAATATGGACAATGTCACTGAGCACCACACCCATTACACCGCCAACGAAAGCACTGCGCCGCGAACGACCGGCTAGGTAGGCGATAAGGCCTGCTGCTAAGCCATAGATTATTTTGGGATCAAGAAACATATTTTCCGGCTCATAAGGCAAATAGCGTGAGCCTAACGATATTGCAGCCGCAACAAGTATCGAGGCCATAATTGCCCGTACGCGCTCAGCTGTCTCATCGGCCTTAGCAATTAAGTAGATGCTCAGTAAAATCGGCAACACAGCTCCACCGACGTTGATCGTAATTTCCATGGGAGAACGCATTAGAGGAATGTCAATAAAACTGCCAATAACCACACCGGCAATAAATAGTAATGCTTGTTTATCGGTCATCCGCATCCGATCTAAAAGTCGTTGCGCTAACCCAAAGTAAACCAGCACACTGACAACTAGTAATAGAATCATTCCCAGCGGCATATTCATCATGTTGTCTCACCTCATAGCCTTGTAATGTTAATGTTTCAACCCTAGTTTGTGCCGTTCACGCTTAGTTAATGCAAAAAGCATGGCGTTAAGCCATGCTTTCAACGAATTTTTTTCGGTGAGCAAATTGTGTAATATCAATTCCGCGTGTGGTTAGCCATTCCCGGCTGAAACCGGTAATTACTAGTGGCACTGTTGTAAGGTCGCTTATTGAGCGCGCACCCAGCAACAACATATAACGTTTTAGGTCTACAATGAAATTCTGATACCAGTGAACTGCGCCGTCAAGTCCATTGTCTTTTAGAACTTTTAATACAGGTGCGGCAATTGCCACTGCCTTTCCGCCAATAGCGAGCGCTTTTACCGCGTCAAGCGGTGTTCTTACGCCGCCTGATATAATCACATCCACGTTGTTCTCTATTGCCGATATTACTTCTACTGCTGAAATAGCAGTAGGAATCCCCCATAATAGCATTTCGTCGTCAAGAGTTAACTGACTGCGGGCGGCTTCTATAGCGAGAAAATTAGTGCCGCCTGTGCCGCCCACATCGATGACGGTAACACCAATATTGGCAAGCGCTTGCGCTTGCTCGGCGGCAATACCGCAGCCGACTTCTTTGACAATAACAGGTATGGTAACCTTCTTGACAATGGCTTCAATACGAGACAGATAGTCGGTAAAATTGCGGTCGCCTTCAGTCATAATGATTTCCTGACCGGCGTTAAGATGAATTTGGATTGCTTGTGCATCAATCATTTCAACCGCGCAAACGGCAGCTTCAGGTGAAGCATGGGCACCTAGATTGGCAAAAAGCACGCCGTCCGGATTGCTTTTTCGTACTACTTTATATGACTCGGCTTCTGCTGGAGTTTCGATAGCGGAATACTGTGAGCCTACCGCCATAGCCGTACCTGTCAAATGAGCAAATTCAGCCAACATTTGGTTAATATCAATAACATCGGCGGCGCCGCCAGTAATTGCATTAATAATAATGGGCTGCGACAAAGGAATATTGGCGATAGAAGTGGTAAGTTTAATGTCCTGCCAAGAAAGGTCTGGAAGGCAATTATGCACTAAATGAAAATCAGTAAATCCGGCAGCCGCCGGGCCGTCGTCTAAGAGCATAGAATACTTCAAGTGTTCTAATTTGCGTGACTGCCGTATCATGTAAGTTACTAGTCCTCCCGTTTGAATAAATGTGCAAATTTGTCGCCCAACGTAACTCCTGATGAAGGAGCTTCTTGGGTAGAGAGATATTCGCTGAATTCCGCACGCTCTTTGTCTTGTTCGGCTTGGCTAATACTTAGTCCAATCCGTTTGTTTGCTTTATCTATAGAAAGGATCTTAACAGCAACTTGTTGACCGACACTGACGACTTCATCGGCGCTGGCTACACGGCGCTCAGACAGTTCGGAGATATGTACCAGCCCCTCTATTCCTGGTTTTAACTCAACAAATGCTCCGAATTTGGCTAGCTTGCTAACTGTCCCGGTCAGGACAGTTCCTTCTGCCATAGTCTCAGCAATCGTATACCAAGGATCACGCACCGTATCTTTCAGACTGAGCGAAAGTTTCTTTGCTTCTTGATCAACCTTGAGGACAATAACAGTTACCTCATCGCCAACATTTACAATTTCTTGCGGGTTTTTTACCCGCTGCCAGGACAAGTCGGAAATATGAATAAGCCCATCGACTCCACCTATATCGACAAATGCGCCGAAGTTAGCCAGGCGGCTTACTTTGCCGGTAATGCTCTGCCCTACTGTCAACTTAGCAAACAGTTCTTTTTCTTTGGCATCTTTTTCTTGTGATAATAGTTGCTTGCGGGATAAAACCGCTTTTTGTTTTTCGCGATCAATCTCAATGGGTATTACTGTAAGCGTCTGACCGACATACGGCTGCAGGTCTTCGACAAATCTAAGATCAATCTGGGAAGCTGGAATAAAGCCGCGCAGACCGAAGATGCTGGCAACCAAACCACCTTTCACCACTTCGGTAATTTTGGTTTCTAATGGGAGTTGGGTAGTGAGAGCTTGTTCTAGTTTGTCCCAGGCTGTGATACGGTCAGCCTGTAATTTTGACAGTTTGACCTGACCATCAGCACTGTCGGCATCAAGTACCAATACCTCAATAACCTGTCCTTCGCTTACAATGTCAGCGGAGGTGGCTGGTGCCGGGTAGGCCAGTTCGGCTAGCGGGATGACGCCTTCGGCCTTATAGCCGATATCAACAAAGACTTCATCATGGCGGACACCAACAACAGTGCCTTTGATAATACTTCCATTCTCTACTTTAATTACATCAGTCATATTCATTGCTTCCATTTTCTTATATACCTCCTTGATTACCCAATCCGGTGTTGACGCCCCTGCTGTAATACCAGCTGTTTGTACGCCGGTAAACCATGCTGCTTGCAGTTCGTCAGCTGATTCAATATGGTACGCCGGTTTGCCAGCATCTCGGCAGACACTGGCTAAACGAGCGGTATTGGCACTGGCTTTGCCGCCGACAACAATCATTAAGTCGACTTTATCTGCCAAGTCAATGGCGGCTTGTTGGCGGAGATCGGTGGCCGTACAAATGGTGCGTTCAATTTTGAGCTCCTGGCATTTAGTTTCCAAGATGGCTACAATATCTTGGAAAACCTTAGCTGCAAAAGTGGTTTGAGCCACAACTCCCAGCCTGTTATAACTTGGCAGCACCCCTGCCTGTTCTGGAGTTTCAACAATTGCCGCCGAATTATTTGTCCAGGCAAAGATGCTTTTTACCTCGGGATGATGAGGTTCACCAACAATAACAACCTGATAGCCTTCTGTAAACAGGTCATGGGCGGCTTGTTGCGCTTTCTTCACATGCGGACAGGTGGCATCCACTACTTGTAATTGTTTGGCTTCAGCCTGTTCATATATGCTAGGTCCAACACCGTGTGAACGGATAATTACTTTGCCTGATGGTATTTCTTCTAGCGTGTCAGCTGTGTTAACACCTAATTCTTTGAGCTTGTTTATCATCTGGGGATTATGGATAATGGGTCCTAAAGTATGTACCAGACAGTTTGTATTGAGCGAGTTTATTGCCATATCAACAGCCCGCTTTACACCATAACAGAACCCCCGGTGGTCGGCCAAATATATTTTCACGTTAGCCTCCTGTGTGATAGTCTTGGGCTTTATTCATCTTATTATTATAAACCCTTTATCTTCGGGTTTCAAATAAAAACCGCCACTATTTAGCGAAAGCTAACATAGCGGCGGTTTCCTATTTCCTAAACTAATACTTAGCTTGGAATGTTAGGAGTACGATTGTTGTCAATTGGGCAAGACTGGAAGGTGATTTCGGTGTTCATACCGACTGGCTTATCAGTCTTTAATAGTTGCAGCCACAGACGGATGGAGTCAGCCAAGGTAACAACAGTGAGTATAATCAAAACTATACTTACTGTACCATTGGTAGTTCCAAGAGCATCGCCACGTTTAAAGAACATCTGCACGTTCATTGTACCGGCGAGAATAACAGTAGTTGCCAAGAAAACAAGCGGTGCAAAGGTTACCAAAGCGTAGGATTTCTTCGGTGCAATTTTTAGAATAATGGTGGTGCCAAGAGCCAGAGCAATAACTGCCAGAAGCTGGTTGGCAACGCCGAACAGCGGCCAGATAGTAGCTACGTCACCACTATAGAGCAAGTAGCCCCAGCTGCAGGTTACGATAGCACTGGTAAAGAGAATGCCAGGCCACCAGCTGGTCTCTTTAAGTGGAGCATATACATAGGTACCGAGAATGTCTTGGAGAATATAACGGGCAACACGGGTACCGGCATCGATAGTGGTCAGAATGAAGAGTGCCTCGAACATAATGGCAAATTGATACCAGTAGCTCATGAGGTGCTTCATGCCGCCGATATTGGAGAAGATGTGAGCCATACCAACGGCCAGTGATACTGCACCGCCAGGACGATGCGCAACATCCATTTCAACTAGACGGGACAATTCTTTAATTTCAACAGTAGGAATACCTAATTTGGCAAATACAGCAGCCGGGCTGTTAATTGCGAAATAGTCACCAGGCATAAGCACAACTGCCGAGATAAGTGCCATTACAGCAACAAAACCTTCAGTAAGCATGCCGCCATAAGCAATCACGCGGGCTTGTGATTCTTTTTCAATCATCTTACAAGTAGTACCTGAACTGATCAGGGCATGGAAACCGGAAATAGCACCGCAGGCAATGGTAATAAACAGGTACGGCCACCATGGACCAGGAATGATAGGTCCGCCGCCATCCATAAATTTACTGGTAAACGGCATATTAACGGTTGGCTGTACAATCAGAATACCAAGAGCCAGCGCAGCGATGGTACCAATTTTCATGTATGAGCTTAAGTAGTCGCGGGGAGCTAACAAAAGCCATACCGGCAGAACAGCAGCAAAGAAGCCATATAGCGGCAATGCGATGGATAATTGAGGTTTGGTCAGGTTAAAGAACGGTGCAAGCCCTGCCCATGGTTGTCCAGGGCTCAGCCAGTGACCGGTGAATACGGCTGCCAATACTAACAGGAAGCCAGCAATTGAACCGGAACGAATGGCGCCCGGACATATTTTGAACATATACAGACCGACAACAATAGCAATCGGAATGGTCATTGCTAAGGTGTATAAGCCCCAAGGATTTTTAAACAGGGCATTTACAACAACGATTGCGAGGCCGGCAAGAGCAACAATGATAATAAAGAGAATTGCAAGTGAGGTAGTCATACCGCTTACCGGGCCAACTTCACGGCGAGCAATACTGGCCAGGGATTGACCATTATGACGAATAGACGCAAACAAAATAATGAAATCATGGACTGCACCGGCAAATACCGAACCGAGCAAAATCCACATAAAACCAGGACCCCAGCCATACTGGGCAGCCAGTACCGGGCCAACAAGGGGGCCTGCACCAGCGATAGCAGCAAAGTGATGACCGAATAATACCCATTTATTAGTTGGGACAAACTCACGGCCATCGTTGCAACGATAAGCAGGAGTTACATTGGCATCATTTAATACAACAACTTTTGCAGCAATGAATGCCGAATAATACCGGTAGGCCAAAACATACACGCAGACAGCAACTACCAATAAACTAACTGAATTCATTAAATAAGTCCTCCTTTCGAAAATAGGAAATATAACATAAAGAAGAGCCTACGTAGTACCTACTAGCCTCCTTTCATTAGAAATTTTCTTTATATTTAAATAATACAGTATATCCTACAGGCAGGCAATATGTCTACGGTGAAATGACAAAAAACCGGGACGAAATACATTATCGTCCCGGTCAATTGCATGAAAAAATTACATGGTTACATTTTTTTTATAAACCAAACAGCTTTTTGAGTTTGGGGACTTGTTGGCGGCTTACCGGTACTTCTTCGGTTAAGCCGTCTAACATTAGATTATAAGTTCCGTTAAACCAGGGGATGATCTCGCGGATTTTTTCGATATTAACAAGATAAGCGCGATGGGTGCGGAAAAATAAGTGTTTATCAAGGCGGGCATGCAAATCCTGGAGCGGCATGTTGGAATAATAGCATTTAGTAGCGGTGCGGATAGATAATTGCCCTTCTGTACAGTACGCGGCAATTATGTCCTTGGTGTCAATAACCGAAGCTTTCCCATTATGCTCAATTGCTAGCTTTTGCAGGCTGTAAGGTGGCAGATAGTCGTCAGTTTGTTTGGTGATAGGCGTAGCGGGAATGGATTCAGCAAGCAGCATCCGGACTTTTTCGATACACTTTGCTACGCGTTTTTCCGAGAATGGCTTTAGTAAATAATCAACTGCATTGAGCTCAAAAGCCTTGACCGCGAACTCTTCATGTGCGGTAGCAAAAACAACTAGCGGCACAACGTTGGCTGCGTTTAATTTTTCGACAGTCTGCATGCCGTTTAAACCTGACATTTCAATATCCATAAATGCTAAATGCGGATTGAGTGACTGTATAGCATTGATGGCTGATTCGCCGCTGGAAAACTCGCCAACAATATCTACTTCTGGAAATTGTTCTAATAGATATTTTAACTCACTGCGAGCAGGCTCTTCATCATCAATAATCATGATCCTGATTGTATGCAAGTTCTCAGCCATTAACATCTCACCTCTGCGTCAATTGGAATATGAAGTAATACTGTTGTCCCCTGCCCTTCTACACTGTTGATCGTCAGAGCATGTTTGATTCCATATATGGCTTTTAGACGTTCATTGACATTGGTTAAACCTACGCCGGCTCCTTTGCCGAAGCCATACTCCAAAACTTGTTCCTGGATAGCAGGCGGAATACCCTGACCATTATCCGTTATAGATATTTCAACTTGATCGCCTACTGTTTTTGCAGCAATGTGGATAGTACCGCCGGTAGCTTTGGCCAGCAACCCGTGCTTTACTGCGTTTTCGACCAGGGGTTGTAGTGTAAACGTGGGAATTAATATGTCCAGAGTATCAGGGGAAACATCCTGTTTAATAACTAATCGGCTGCCAAACCGGGCTTGTTCCAAGATTAAATACGAGTCGACTTGCTCCAATTCCTCTTTCAGGGTTACAAAGTCGCGGGCGGCTTTGAGACTGCGACGGAAGAATTCGCTTAACTCAATTATGAGATTGCGAGCTTTATCAGGATTGGTACGGCAAAATGAAACAATTGTATTTAGCGAATTAAACAAAAAATGCGGGTTAATCTGGGCGCGCAGCGCCTTAAGTTCGGCTTTGGCCGCTAACTCTGCCGTATGTTGGAGAGCCGACAATTCAAGCTGAGTACCGAAAACTTGTCCAAGACCCTGGGCAAATTCAATATCAAGAGCGGTAAGCGCCTCTTCGTGAGCATAATAAATTTTCAGAGTGCCGACAATTTCCTCGCGGCAATAAAGCGGTACAACTATAGCTGACTTTAAGGGACAAGACGGTACGTTGCAGCCAATATCTTTTTGACTTTGGGCTACCGTAATCTGTCCCTTTACTAAGCTGGCCTTGGTCAGCTTAGTAAAAATCAGCATGCCTTTGGCATGATGATCGCTTCCTAACCCTATATGGGCTAGAACCCGTTCTAAGTCAGTAATTGCCACTGCCGCAGCCGAAGTCATGTTTAATATGTTAACAGCCACCTTTTCCGCTGATTCAGGATTAAGGCCTTGGCGAAAATGAGGTAATGTTACATTGGCTATTCTTAGTGCTCTATGTGTTTGGAGAGCCGCAATTTTGGTCTGATGGTCTCTGGCGTTATGAATAATGATCATAAAAATAGCTATTCCCAAAGCATTGGCCATTGACATGGGGAGAATTACTTGCATAACAAGGGAGAAAGCCGATTCATAAGGTTTGGCAAATAAGATAATTAAACCCATGCTGAGTAAAATAACGCAAATACCGGTAACGACACCAGTAATCCATTCGGGAGATTTGGGTTTTGTTCGCATATGGATGTAGCCGGCCAGAATTCCGCCAATTAATGTGGCAATGCCGCATTGCACGGCAGTAAAGCCTCCCAGATAGATGCGGTGGATACCGCTAATCAAACCAACGGTTGTCCCTACTACCGGTCCTGCCAATAGGCCTGCAACAATGGTTCCGGTATCCCGGACATTGGCAAGGGCTCCTTCAATCGGGATGCCAAAATAGGTGCCGGCAATCGAGATGGTTGAAAAGATAAATATCAAAATAAGTTTCTCGCGGACAGTGGTACTCTCTTTAAATATTAAGCGGAATGCTTGGGTATGCGATAATACATAGGCAAAAACAGCGATTATGGCAATTCGCTGCACCAAAATAATGGATAAGTTTGTGTCTAATACTTCAATTGTAGTGTTTTCCATACTTATACCTGCTTACTTACTAGTATCTGCTGCTGCTAAAAGATGACTAATTTCTGCCATCACCCGGGCACTCATTTCTTCCATACTTTCTTTATCACGGCTAAAAATTAATGGTTTTCCAAATATTACCTTGATCTTGGGAAATAAACACCCATTACTAAAAATTTTATCAGTGCCAACAATCGCAGTAGGGACAACGGGAACACCAGCTTTAACAGCAATCAGGGCTAAACCAGGTTCGGGATTGCCGAGTTTGCCGTTTTTACTTCGGGTACCTTCGGGAAATATGCCAACTATGTTGCCTGTTTCAAGCAGCGATAAAGCTGTGCGGATGGCTGTTCTGTCAGCTGAGCCGCGCTTTACCGGAAAGGCTTCTAATTTGGTAATTATCCAGCAAAATATTTTATTGGTGAACAATTCTTCTTTGGCCATAAAATGAATTCGGCGCCGCGGTATAGCAGTGCCAACCACCGGCGGATCCCAAAGACTGATATGATTGGCGGCGATGATGACGCCGCCTGCTGGAATATTTTCAATGCCGGTGGTTTGCCAGCGAAATACCAACGAAAAAAGAAGCGTTAAAAAAACGCGCAATAACTCATACACCTGTCAGTTTCTCCCTGCTAATGCTAGTATTTTTGTCACAGTATCATCTATGGATAATTGGGTGGTATCGATAGTAATGGCATCCGGTGCGGCAATTAGCGGCGCAAGCTCCCTCTCGCTGTCTTCTTTATCGCGAGCAGCGATTTCAGCTTCCAGTTCAGTTAGCTTGATTGTGTACCCTTTCGCGGTTAACTCCAACCAGCGGCGTTTAGCCCGTTCGGCAATGGAAGCTGTTAAAAATATTTTTACGTCGGCATTTGGCAGCACCTGTGTACCAATATCCCGACCGTCCATTACAACGCCACCCATTTTAGCCATGCCACGTTGTAATTCCAGCATAACCTTTCTTAGTTCGGCAACTTGTGCTACTTTGGGTACAAGCCGGCTAACTTCTGGAGTACGAATGGCCTCGGTAATATCCTGGCCGTCGACAGTTACCCTGGTAGTTCCCTTAACATATTCCAGCTTTAAATCAAGGCTACGGGCTAATTCAGCAATAACTTGGTCGGTTAGCTCAGCATTTTGCTGGAGCGCCTGCCAGGCTACTGCTCGGTACATAGCACCGGTATCAATATAATTGTAATCTAATCTCTGGGCGGTAAGCTTGGCCACAGTACTTTTACCTGCGCCTGCCGGCCCATCAATGGCAATAATTAATCGCTTCATAGTATGTGTGCCTCCTGGGTTAATCCTGTCTTAATTTATTGATTACAGAAAAAAAGTCAGGATAAGAAATTTTTACACAGTCAGAGCCTTTAATATCAACACCATTAGCCGCCAGACCGGCAATCGCCAGCGACATGGCCATGCGATGGTCATGGTGGGAATCACAAAGGGCAGTGTTTAGTTTTTGTGGGCCGTTGATAACCAGACCATCAGGGTTTTCAGTAATTATGGCTCCCATTTTCCCAAGCTCCAGTGCAATTGCCTGCAAGCGGTCGGTTTCTTTTACGCGGAGTTCTTCCGCGCCAGTAATCACCGTTTGTCCTTGCGCAAATAAGGCAGCTACGGCAAGTGCGGGAATTTCGTCAACAAGACGAGGTATAATATCGGCTTCGATGGTAACCCCTCTTAAATTAGCAGAACGAACGACTATATCAGCCACTGGCTCTTTACCGCTCCACCGCTTATTGGTTATGGTTATGTCTGCGCCCATTTGCTGTAAGACATCAAGAATACCCGTACGTGTCGGGTTGATACCAACATTAATTAGTTCTAACTGGCTATTGGGAATTATCGAAGCAGCTACTAACCAAAAGGCTGCAGAACTAATATCACCAGGCACATCAATTTGTGATGGTGCAGTAATTTGTTGCACTGGTTCAAGGATAATGGTGTTCCCCAATTTTTTCAACGGGATGCCAAAGGTTTCAAACATGCGCTCGGTATGATCACGTGAGGGAATGGGTTCTGTGATGGTTGTCGGGGAATCAGCATAAAGTGCTGCCAGCAATATGGCCGACTTTACTTGAGCGCTGGCAACAGGCATATCATAAGTAATGCCACTTACCTTTTCAGCCTTACTGATAGCAAGTGGTGCATAGCGCGATTGGCCACGTCCGGCAATTTTTATGCCCATTTGTGTTAGCGGGGTTATTACTCTGCCCATCGGGCGTTTTCTTATGGAAGCATCACCTGTCAGCACGCTGAAGAACGGTTGTGCGCCAAGTAATCCTGTTAGTAATCTAATAGCAGTGCCAGAATTGCCGGCGTCAAGTACATCGCCAGGCTCGCTTAACCCATAGAAACCATTGCCTTTGACAGTAAGTACCCCGTCCTTAGCTTGTTCTACAGCTACTCCTAACGCCCGCATGCAGGTAATTGTTGACCAGCAGTCGGCAGCATGTAAAAAGTTTGTTACTGTGACCGGTGTATCGCTAAGCCCGGCCAGCATGATGCTGCGATGCGATATTGATTTGTCACCGGGAATAGAAATCGAGCCTGTTAACTGGCGGGCTTTTTGTATTTGAATGATTAGATCCATAATTTCCCCTCTTTGTTATTAAATTTTTGTTAGTGCAATGACCGCTTAAATTAATTATAATTCCCTGCCTAACAAAAATCTCCTTTATTGTTAAACGACTATTTGCAAGTTTTTGTATATCTCTAGCTTTGTTGTGGTCAAGGAATTTAGCGTTTAAAGATGACCTTGCCAATTGTTATGATATTACCTTTGCTTTCGAGCAGGATGCCGTCTACAGGAGTAACCAGATCCTTTTTATGGGTATCAATAATAAATTGTGCAGGCTGCATAAGCTTGGTAACATCAATTTCAAGATAATCGCCATCATATACGGTGATATCAATTTTCTCTGTAGCAAAGTTGCCTGCAACCTCGCCGTTAATTGTCAGCAAGGCGTTACTACTTGCTGATGGGCTAATCATTCGTATGGTAATAGTTTTCCCGGATCGTAATGAACGTATGGATTTGGCAAGAACCTTGTTGACCATGGTTATAGCCGCATTAGGCTCATTTAAGGAAGTATCGGCAGCGTACATGGCGGTGGGGGCAGAGAGTTGTTCTCCCTCCAATTTATCGGCTAGGGATAAGTATTTCCGAGTTTCCTCATGCAAAAGGAGCGCTTGAGTAACTAATAACAGGATAATGGCAATTGTCGCCAAGCGTATAAGCAGGCGATCAATAGTAAAAAAGAATTTGCGGCGGAACCTGTTATTTCTGTTCTCCATACAACTTCC
This sequence comes from Bacillota bacterium, assembly GCA_023443285.1. GTDB lineage: Bacteria > Bacillota > Negativicutes > Sporomusales > Sporomusaceae > Sporomusa. The sequence goes on along the minus strand of JAEZVB010000087.1, from coordinate 13,681 downwards.
CCCTAGCGAGTGTAATGCAGGTATTAATTTGCGGCCTGTTTGCCGGCAACATAACCGGTAGAAAAGGCTGCTTGTAGATTAAAACCACCGGTATAACCGTCGATATCAATGACTTCTCCCGCGAAAAAAAGAGATTGGATTAATTTGGATTCCATAGTACGGGCATCAATTTCTTTGGTGCTGACACCACCTGCGGTTACTATGGCTTCGGTCACCGACCTGGTTTTTGAAATGGTAAAGGTTACATGCTGCAAAACATCCAGTAGACGGGCACGTTCTTCTTTGGTAATTTGGTGGACAAATTTATCAGGGTCAATAAACGACAAATCAATGACAACCGGGATTAGTTTGCTTGGCAGCAGTTCATTCAAAGAATTCTTTAGTTGTTTTCTGGAAAATTTAGCAAAGTCGCGCTGTAAACGCTTGTCCAACACTTCGATACTCAGTGCTGGTTTAAGGTTGATTTCTACAGTTACTTCTTTGCCCGGCTTAGTTGCAAATAGCTCAGCAACCTTTTTGCTAAGGGACAGAATAATCGGCCCGGACAAGCCATAGTGGGTAAAAAGCATTTCGCCAAATTCATCGGCGGCTTTTTTGCCATCACAGATAACGGTTGCCGTAACATTTTTGAGTGATAGTCCCTGTAGGTCGGTTATCCACTCCTCTTCGACTTCCAGCGGTACTAAGGAAGGCTTGAGCGGAATGATAGTATGGCCGACAGCCTGGGCAAAGCGGTAGCCGTCGCCGGAAGAACCAGTACCTGGATAGGACGCGCCACCTGTTGCGACAATGACGGCATCTCCCTGGTAGTCTCCATCCATAGTTGCAACACCGACAGTCTGCCCGTTCTTGATGATCAGTTTTTTTACGGTTTGGCTGACTTTGATAGTAACATTAAGTTTGGCTAATTCTCTGGCAAATGTCTTAACAACATCTTTGGCTTGGTCACTGACGGGAAAAACCCTTCCGCCCCGCTCTACCTTGGTGGGCAAGCCGGCTTGATTGAGAAAGTCAATGATGTCCTGGTTGCTAAAGGCATGAAAGGCACTGTATAAAAAAGAACCATTGCCAGTCATATTTTTTACTAGCTCAGGAATATCACAGCTGTTAGTAATATTGCAGCGTCCTTTCCCGGTAATGAGGATTTTACGACCGATATCTTTCATTTTTTCTAAAATGGTTACTCTGGCTCCATGCTGCGCCGCGCTGACTGCGGCCATAAGACCGGCGGCCCCGCCGCCAATAATAATAACATGCTTCATAATTCACACTCGCTTTTTCCAAGTACAGTTGGATTGTATTTAGCAAAAAACCCTTATTTCCGAAATAAGGGTAAAAAAATTAGCTTTTGCGTTTATTGCACACATTTTTTAATTCTTCTACTTCGCCTGCAAGCAGATGGCGGTACTGCCCGCGGCGAAGCCCTTCTAACGTTAAGAAGGAAATTTTAATCCGTTTGAGAGTTTTTACAGGATGGCCAATGGTTTCACACATTCGGCGTATTTGCCGGTTTTTTCCTTCATATATTACTATTTCCAGGGTAGTTAATTCTTTTTCCTGGTCAACGTCCACAACATGGATTTTCGCCGGGGCAGTAACACCATCTTCCAATTTGATACCTACCCGCAACTTGTCGAGCTTTTCCTCGCGAGGATAGCCGTGGACTTTCGCTAAATATGTTTTGGCAATTTCATGACTGGGATGGGTTAATGAATTAGTTAAATCACCATCATTAGTCATAATCAGTAAGCCCTCGGTATTATAATCCAGCCGCCCCACCGGATAGATACGCTCGGGAATATCGGCCACAAGATCAGCAACGGTTTTGCGCCCCTGTGGATCTTCTAAGGCCGTTATTACCCCTTTGGGTTTATTAAGTAAGATATAAAGATATTTTTCAGCTTTTATGAGTTTGTTATCAACAGCCACACGATCGCGTTTAGGCTCAACCTTGGTACCTAGTTCAGTTACTACTTTGCCGTTAACTGTTACCCGGCCGGTTTTAATGAGTTCTTCAGCATCCCGCCGCGAGGCAATTCCGGCTTGCGCAATGATTTTTTGCAAACGTTCTAACATTGAAATTCGACTCCTACTTTCAAAATATATTTTACTCTTGTATGAATTGGCTAAAATCAGTTTGGACTTTACAGGTACGTATGCGTTTATTGTCCTTTGTTACCCGCTGGCAACTGCCGCAGATGCCTTCACCACAGCACATCGTAGTGTTATTGGTTGCGGCCATCGGCAGACTGACTCCGGCATCGTGCATAGCAGCTATAACTCCATAGTGCTGGTTGTCAGGGCCGGCGCTGACAATTAGTTCTGGGCAGTTTTGGTCATCTGCTAGACACTGAGACAGGAAACGCATTCCCATTTGACGCATCGAGGCTACTTTCTGCACCTCGATACCAAGCTCGGCAAGTTCGCCGGCAATAAATACTTGACCAATTTTTCCCGGGGCGGCAATTACCTTAATGTTTGTATTCTTCTGCACCAGTTGCCGGGCGATCGATACCGCCGGCGATTGGCCAATGCCTCCAACTATTAATAATATTTTACCATTATCTATATTGTCAATCCATGGTTGACCAAAAATACCATTATAATATGGACCGCGCACTAAAACCTGGTTGTTGTTATCAGCTAACAGGCGGGCAGATTTGGGTCCAATTGTTTCAATAACTACGTGAATAATGCTGCCGATTACCTTCATAACACCGACAGGAAAGTGATAGAACTGTTGGTCTGTTGGTCTGCGTAAAAAGACAAAAGAGCCACACTTAGCAACCGACTGGGCTAGTTCTGGAGTAACTTCTATTGCTAATTCGTATGTATGCTCAGAGATTTTTTGTTTTACGATAAACTTTGTTTCTGCTTCCAGACGTACAGGTGCATCCACGTCACTGGACCATTTATTTTTTTTCAGTTGCCACTGTTTTTCATATAGTATGCACACACCGCTCCAGTTACAGTCACAAGTTGCTTCGCCTTTCAGATGACTACAAAATGTGCAGTGATTGGTTTCTGCTAGTAGGCAGGGACAATACGGTGAATTGATATCAATACATCTTGCAGGCATTTTTTTCAGCATATCCATCCCTCCTTATTATACCAGACAGGTATTATAAATATCGGTAAGGCCAGCCTTGTTTATCCGTTCAATTATTTCTCCGCGCTGGGCGGAATAGAGCCCTAATGCTTTCATGCGCTCGAAATAGATTGATCCTGAGAAGGTATAGCGCAGCTTAATCCCCTCTTCGGTTGTCACCTGTTTATGGATAAATTGAATAAAATCACCAGATGCCAATTCGGGCGGTAATTCGAGATATCTCATATCGAGACAATAGCGGACCGCGTTATGGCCGGCAAGCAGCCCTGTTACTACCGCTTCCGTATGCCCAACTAAAATCCCGGATTTCTCACCGGCACAGAATAAATTATCGATTGACTCTACTTTAAGTGAATTATCACAGGGGGCAATGCCGAGATAGCGGATGGAGTTCCCTACGCCACCCGAGTACGGATCTTCATAGCGGGCGCGTTCAAGCCCCGGTATTGTTCTTAACATATCAAGCGGGAAGAAAGGTGTCATGAGCTTGGCATGACCTGTATCAATAAGTACAATGTTCTCGGCATAGTCGGCAATCGCATATTGTGAGCAGGCTTTTTTTCCTAACATACCGGATTTTTTGAGGTTCTCGGGTAAAGGAATTACTACCATGCCCTCCTTTTCCAACTGGGTTTTTAGCTCAGAACTAAGAGAATCCTTATTAATCTTACATGAGCCGCTCATGGCACCATAGGAGCCATCTGCTTTTTTACCCATTATTTCTTTAACATCTGCTTTGGCAGTAAGGCTCACCCGCGGTCCAAAAGTCGGACAGCGAAGAATACACATAGCGCAGCCATTTCCATACTTAAGGCAATTGCCCATGGGCCCGGTGGTTCCTGTTGTATCAACAAAGGCATCGCCGTTAATAATTTCTTCGTTATCAAAAGATAGGTGTTGGATTTTCTTTCCATGCTTAACGACGCCAGACACCCGTGCCCGTGTTTTGATCTCAATGCCATAGTTTTGGAGAATCTTCTTTACTAAGGGCTCCATGGTAGTTACGTCATAAAATGAGGCATGACTGTGCCCCGGAAAATGTATGCCCCGGTGCCTAGTATTAGCATCCATGGCCACAAATAAATCACCGCCGCCCATCGCAATAGCTTCTTCGGCTGCTGTAAACCTACCATTATTACGAAATATGCCGCCAACTAAACCAGTTCCCAGCAATAAGTCGGTGCGTTCAAGCAATACTACCTGTGCTCCGGCTTTAGATGCTGCCAACGCTGCGGCACAACCAGCCCAGCCACCGCCCACCACTACCACTTTAATCATGGACTTTCCCTCCATTTTCTGCTTTAAAAATCACAATATAGTGTATTCGGTGGTTAGGAAAGTGCCACAGATACAACCTTAAGAAAACACGGCTTGACCTAGAATTGCGATAAATGTCAGAAGATATCAAGCCAAAGGGCTACATTCTATCAAGCATAAAAAAACAGGTAACAAGCTTGTTACCCGTTGCTGCTGAATAGATATTGACAGATATAAACTGATGCTAGGAAACTGGCGATATCACCGGCCAACCCCACTAAGGGTGCATAGCGGGGATTCCTAATCGCCACCGCCCCAAAATATACTGTTAATACATAAAAGGTTGTGTCCGTACTGGCTAGTACCGTTGAGGCTATTCGCCCGACCAGGGAATCAGGCCCATACGTATTGAGAAGCTCTGTCGCAAGCCCAAGGGAACCGCTGCCTGAAAGCGGTCGCATGACTGCCAGCGGCACTAAGTCAGAGGGCACACCTAGTAGGTTTAGTACCGGAGATATAATTAAGACACAGGCATCCATAGCACCTGACGCCCGGAAGATACTGATAGCTACCAGCATGGCAACAAGACAAGGCAAGATACGAATAGCCGTATGAAAGCCTTCGCCAGCGCCTTCTACAAAGGCTTCATACACCTTTACCTTGCGCAAATAGCCTATAACCGGAATTATCAGCAGTATAATAGGGATTACCCAGACTGACAGTTGTTCACAAAGTTCCAGCAACACGCTAATCCCCTCCGCTTACCTTTTAAATATGGCTTGGCATAGTCGATCAATGCCAAGTACAAAAATAGTGGCAAGCAGACTCACAATAAGAGTTGAGCCTACAATCTCTGTGGGATTGACAGAACCTGCTGCTGAACGCAAGGCAATGATCGTAGCCGGAACAAGGGTAAAGCCGGTGGTACAAAGAGCTAATAAAGTGCACATAGCCGCAGTAGCTGTTTCTTTCTTGGGATTAAGAGTTTGTAACTGTTGCATAGCCTTAATTCCAAGTGGTGTTACGGCATTACCTAAGCCTAACATGTTTGCGCTGATTGTCATAATGATGGAACCCATGGCGGGATGGTTTTTGGGTACACTGGGAAACAGTAAGCCTACGAGCGGCTGCAAAAGGTAGGAAATCAGCTTGATTAAACCTGAGGACTCCGCTATTTTCATAATGCCCAACCATAAACACATGACGCCGATTAGGTTTATGGATAATTCCACAGCGTCTTTGGCTGCATTGATTGCACTTGATGTAACTACTTCAATACGCCCATTCAACCCGGCATAAATAATGCCACCGGCCATAAGTAGCAGCCAAATTAGATTAATCATGATGCTATCACCCAGTATGATGCTATGATACATTATCATAAGCTAGAACAAAAAAAGACGCTGAGTAGCGTCTTTTAGGCAAAGTTACGAAATACGAAGTTCATGAACCCAACAACTGATCCCCAAAGCATCCCAAAAAAGGATTTTCGTTCTACCGACTGGTCAGCAATTAAATCGGTATTGGCAACCTCAATGTCATTATACATAATTTTTACTGTACCGATTTTTTGACCAGCGGCAATAGGAGCATTTATTTTGTCTGGGGCTTCGATAATTGTAGTGAATTTATCTCGCTCATTATCAGCCATAGGTAAGAGGATATCATTGGCTGCCAGTAGCTTGACAGTGCTGGTTTTTCCTTCTTGCATTTTAACAGTTTTTAAAATGTCACCTTTATTAATGACAGGAACTTGTTTAAGTTGTGCAAAGCCGTAATCCAAGAGCTTTATGGAATCATCCCACATGCGTTCACTGTCTAATACGACGGCAACTATTTGTACACCATTGCGATTAGCCGCTGAAACCAGGCAGCGACCGGCCGCGTCTGTGTACCCTGTTTTAACCCCATTTGCCCCATCATATAACCAGAGCATCCTGTTTTCGTTGTATAAATCTCTATCATGGTCTTTACCTGGCCAAGGAATAACTTTATGTTTGGTTGATACAATTTGGGAAAATTGTTGATTCTTATAACCGTAGGCGGTTATTTTAGCTAAATCATAGGCCGTAGTATAATGTCTTTCATCAGGCAGGCCACTGGTATTTACAAAGTTACTGTTGACCGCTCCTATAGAATGAGCCTTTTCAGTCATTAGTTTTGCGAAGCCTTCTACCGAACCGGCAATATGTTCAGCTACAGCTACGGTCGCATCATTTCCGGAAACAAGCATGATGCCATATAACATATCGCTTAATTTAAGTTGTTCGCCGGATGAAAGCCATAAAGAAGAACCTTCGGTGGTAGCGGCCTCTGGACTGGTAGTAACGTTATCTGCCAGATTGCCATATTCCAGCGCGGTAATTAGCGTAATAATTTTGGTAGTACTGGCCGGATAGCGCTGTTCGCTGGCATTCCTGCTATAAAGCACTTTCCCAGTTGAGGTTTCCATGACTATGGCAGATTTGGCAGTAAGATCCGGTATAAGATCGCTTGCAGATACTGTTGTTGGCAGCACCAATATCAAACAGAGTAATATAAGTATGGTAAGATTAGTGAGTAGTCGCATGGATAGTATCCTTTCGTTCGGGCTAAACCAAACCCTATTATATAACTAAATTTGCTTTAGGTCAAAACGAACATATTTACATGCTTGTCTAATTTTGGTATGTAATAATATCTTTGGATTATTTACTGTTCAGACGGAAATAATAGTAACAAATTCAAGGAGGTGAATCAATATGGAAATGCTTGACCTCAAAACCGCTTTACGGACCACGCTTACTCAAAAGCAAGAACTTGTGCGTGATTATCAGTCTTTTGCTGATCGTATTAACGACCAAGAAGTAGCTAAAATGTTTAAACATTTTGCGGAAGCGGAGGCTTTACACTCTACTCAAATTAAAGATAAACTTGATAGCTTATCATAATTACAGTACATTTATATGTAAAAACCCACACAATTATGTGTGGGTTTTTGAAATATAGCGCATATGTTAATTATTGAAAAGCCGAGTTGTTACCTTGGGTTTCGGCTGTTCTAGCAAGCTCTTCAAGATCAGCTTCCTCCTCTTCGTACCCCTCTTCAGCATTACCTTTAAGCATACTTTCAATTTTACTTATTACTTGCGGTACCATATCAATGAGACGATCATAGAAGAGATTGTTTTCCACCGACATAAACCGTACACCGCTAGTTGGGGAGCACACTAAAAAGCCCACCGGTTTAACGCTAATACCAGCACCGCTGGCACCACCGAAGGGATGGTCAGTCTTTACCTCCTCTGCTTCATAGTCACCGCCACCTGCTGCAAAGCCAAAAGCTACCCTGGAAATCGGAATAATTACGGTGCCATCAGAAGTTTCTACGGCATCGCCAACGATGGTATTTACATCAATCATACCCTTGATACTTTCCATAGCTGTTTTCATAAGACCTTGTATTGGATGCTCAGCCACTGCCAGTCGCCTCCGTATGCATTGAATTTCTTAAAACCGCAATAGTTGCAGTAATAACATTACCCAATCGTATTCTGAATATGCAACTGAGTTCAAGCTCAAGCTGACGATGGTCATAATTTGGTTGTATTCGGATAGTCGGCTTGGTATCTAAGGTAATTCTATTATGCATTGTTGTTAACAGTAGTTGAACAACTGAACCAACTGCACCCATAAAGATCCCGGTACAGGCTGCATCTTCAAAGCCATATATTATCTTAAACTCAAGCTTTTCACAATGAAGTCCCTGTGAGAGCCTATCCATATAGCTGCGATAGCGACGAAAAATTTGCTTGGTTAATTTGAATAAACGAAAAAAGCGATCAGGGTTATGAAGTAGCAGATTGACAGTTTTTCGTAAAAAGCGATGTTCACGACCAACCTTCGTTTTAGTTGCTCCATCTTGTGTTCCTACCTCAGATGTAAGCCATGGCAAATTGTCATGCTGAACAAGCATAATTGTCGGAATTTTTATGCTGTAAATAAAGAGTTCTTGTAAGGAATACAACGTAATTCTTAGATAATCGTCATTTTCTCGGCGACAAAAGTGTAAATCAATATATAGATTTATCCGAGAAAGCAATATCAGCAAAATTACCGCCGCAGTCAAAATTAACAGCCAACTATTCATGCATAATACCTCTTTGCTCCTGCTATGTTAAATTTTTAGCATTACAGCAAGATACTATGCATTTGTAATCAGTACTGATAGATAAAAAAGGTAAAGAAAACACGGCTTGCGCCGAGCCTTTGGCGAAAGCGGAAGTCGATGTTGCCCTTATCCTGTTTTTAAGAAAGTTATACTTTCTGTTAGGGTAAAAAAAAGGACAACGGTAGTTGTCCTATTCCTCCGGGTCGGTAGGCAGTAAATTTGATATATCCGGCAAATCACCCAGGCTTTTTAACCCAAAGCATTGCAAAAACTCATTAGTGGTTCCGTATAATATCGGGCGTCCTACTGCTTCTTTGCGTCCAACTTCTTTAATAAGTTGACGCTCAAGCAAGGTTGCAACTACTTTATCGGCGTTAACCCCACGAATGCTTTCAATCTCCTGTCTTGTTACAGGCTGTTTGAATGCTACAATGGACAGTGTTTCCAGCGCGGCCGTCGACAACTTGCTGTCTTGTGTTTCTGCTAATTTACTGACAATAGAATAGAGCATCGGTTTGGTACATAGTTGATAGCCGCCTGCTACCTCAACTATGGTTAGTCCACGTTGTTCATCAGCCATAGCAGTAGTCATTGCGTTAATTTGCATAGGGATTTGGTCGATAGGTATGTTGAGTATCCCGGCAAGTTTATCCGCTGAAAGCGGTTGGCCGCTGGCAAATAACAGAGCTTCAATGGCTCCCCCAAAATGCCGGTCAGACAACTCTATCACTCCTTAAGCGTAAGGCTAATAGGTGCAAACTGCTTAGCCTGGTAAATTACTATCCGCTTTAATCTGATTAGTTCTAGTAGAGCTAAAAAGGCAGCAACATATTCCGAATGAGAGCCTGTTCTAATAATGGTATTGTTAAAAGCCATACTCCCACCATTATTTCTTAACAGGGTAATAATGTCGTGCATTTTGTCCTGAACGCTAATTTGCTCGGGCGTAATAACGGCAAATTCAGGAACCGCACTTTCCCATAGTACAGCAAATGCTTTTAGAAGATCATCAAGACAAAGTCCTCCCGGCAAAGGAAATTGTTTAGCAAATTCTTGGGGAAACCGGGTAACAAATTGCTCTCGGTCAAGACTTAGGCTATGGAGTAGAAGCGAAACCTGTTTAAATTTACGGTATTCAATCAAACGTTCGACTAATTCTTGACGTGGGTCAAGTTCTTCTTCTGTTGATTCTGCAACAATTGGGCGGGGCAATAACATCCGTGATTTTATAAGTAATAAGGTAGCTGCCATAACCAAAAACTCGCTGGCCACTTCAATATTAAAATGTTCCACAGCCTTAAGGTAATCTAAGTATTGCTCGGTAATTTTAGCTATGGGAATATTGTAGATATCCACCTGATTTTTCTCTATTAGATGCATCAGTAGGTCTAAAGGGCCCTCAAACGATTCTAGTTTAACGTTATAGCCAACAGTAGACATAGATTAGCCCAGATTCATAACTGACCGGACTTCTTCCATGGTTGCTGCTGCTATTTTTCTTGCGCGTTCGGCACCATAGGCCAGCAGTTCTTTGATTTTTTCTGGTTTCTGGGCCATCTCTTTGCGGCGTTCGTGAACATCGGCAAGTGTAGTGACCATCTTTTCAGCCAAGCGTTTTTTACACTCTACACAGCCAATACCGGCAGTGCGGCAATGGCCGGCAAGTTCAGTATGTTCTTGAGAAAAGATTTTGTGGAAGGTGTATACTGTACAGATATCCGGATTACCGGGATCGGTTTTCTTAACACGCTGCGGGTCGGTAATCATAAGTTTTACCCGTGCTTGTAATTCATCAGGTTCTGCGGCGTAAGGAATTTCATTATTATAGGACTTACTCATTTTGCGACCGTCAATTCCAGGAAGCAGCGAGCTTAAAATAGGTTGAGGCTCCGGGAAAACTGGCTTGTACAAATTAGCAAAACGGCGAATGATCTCCCTTGACAGTTCAAGGTGAGGTAATTGGTCTTCGGCAACAGGTACAGCATTGGCTTTATAGAGTATGATATCGGCAGTCATGAGCTCCGGGTATCCGAGAAAGCCGTAAGTATTAATTTCTTTACCCATTTCTCCGAGCTGCTGCAGCTTATCTTTATAGGTAGGTACGCGTTCCAGCCAAGAGAGCGGTGTCATCATAGATAGTAATAAGTGTAATTCAGCATGCTCTTTGACATGTGACTGAACAAAGATAATATTTTTCTCAGGATCAAGGCCGGCGCTAAACCAGTCTAGAGCCATAGATTCAATGCGTTCCGGTATCTTACTGGTATCCTCGTATGAAGATGTTAGCGCATGCCAGTCAACGATCGAAAAGACACAATCATATTCATCTTGCAGTTTAATCCAGTTAGCAAGCACCTGATAGTTTCCCATATGAAATCTTCCTGATGGTTGCATACCACTAAAAATACGTTTTTTAGTCAAATGTATCTCCTCCTGTTACAAAATTGCCATGACTATTGCATTAATTACATATGATAAACCTCTTTCGAGAGGATACGTAATCATGCCAATAACGCCAATATAGACGAGCCCCATTAATATAAAAGGCCCATATTGCTCCATTTGCTCAAACATGCGTCCCTGTGTACCAGGAAGGATGCTCGCTAGTACTTTGGAGCCATCTAACGGCGGTATAGGTACCAGATTAAATATAGCTAAAATGATGTTATAGCTATAGGTCATCGACAACACCTTTAGCCAGGTTTCGCTCAGAAGCTGCATTTTAGCTGCAATAACAATAAGAAAAGCAGTTAACAGCGCAAGCAGCATATTGGATACTGGACCTGCTAAGGATACGACTAACATATCTTGGCGATAATTTTTAAAATAGCTAGGGTTAATGGGTACTGGCTTAGCCCAGCCAAATTTAAACAGCCACAGCATGATAAGTCCGATCGGATCTAAGTGTGCAACTGGATTTAGTGTTAATCGTCCCAGTAGCCTTGGTGTCGGGTCGCCTAAACTCACAGCGGCCCGCGCATGCGCATATTCATGGACAGTCAGTGCAATTAATAGCGCCGGAATCCGAAATATCATATCGGCATCAAAACCAAACAATAGACAGCCTCCTATTCTTTCGCTAAACGTACTACTAAATTATACTAAAAAAGCAGTAAAAAGCAAAATGAAATAGACGATTATTTCTATACTAAAAATAATAATAACTGTTTAGACTAAATATAGCGGTGTATTTGACAAATTTTGCACCATGTTGAAGGAGGTATTTAGCGAGATGCGGCTAGCAGCCTGGCAAAAAAATACTGTAGTTTTATTGCTGCTTTCCCTGATTTTATTAACTGGGTGCGGGCTATTGTCCGGACCTGCACCCAAACCGGAAATAGGTCCGTCAGGTAAACCGGTGGAATCAAAACCAAATCCGCCAATGTTGGATCGATTTTTTTCAGCGCCTGTCGGCTTATATGATCTGGAAGCAACTGCCGGGGGCGTGTTTGAAGGAATTAATAAAGAAGACTGGTCGCAGGCTCAGGCAGGACTTACTACTCTCCAGGCTGTGTGGCAACAGGTGAAAGACACGGTCGGCGATAAAAAGGGCGTAAAAGAAGGCGACGAGGCTATTGGAAAATTATCAGCAGCCATCGAGGGTAAAAAGGTAACTGATTCTTATGAAAGCTTAAACAAGTTTATGGGTAGTGTAAGTGATATTGGAAAATCCTATAAGCTATCCCCTATCGCTGATATAATTGCCGTCAGCAATGGAATTCGCAATGTCAGCTTTTTTGTAGAAGACAAGAATTGGACAAAAGCTGCAGTCAAGGCAAAGGAATTACAGGGAACTTGGGAAAAACTAAAGCCAAGCATGGAGCAAGTTGGTATTTTGGGTGAAATTACGAAGACGCATTCTATTGTAAATCAAATGAAAGATGCCATTTCTGCTGAAAACAAAGGGGCATTCTTAGAGCAGCAAGCAAATATAAACGAAAGTATGGGACGAATTCGCGAGTATTTTCGAGGTAAATGAACGAAGTAAATGCCGTCCACGTAAAAACTGCGGGCGGCATTTATCTTATTTTTCACTCTTTTTAGAGTCTTTTTCTTTTTGTACACCGGAACTTTCAAGACGATCCTGGTCTTGCGGTTTGAGTACTGCCGGGCGAAGGATCTTATTTGGTATCGGCAGACGAAATATTACATCTTTCATGGCCTTAAAATTAAACGGCAGTGCCGGCCATAGGTAGGGAATATTAAATGATTTTGTTGTTGCCATCAATAGGAATACTGCTAGTAATCCTGCTAGTAAACCGGGCAGTTTAAATAGCATGACCAAAGCAATAATGATGACCCTAAAGAGGCGGATTGCCATAGCAAATTCCATACTGGGAGTAGCAAAAGCACCAACGGCAGCTACTGCAGTATAAAAAATCGTTTCATTACCAAATAGCCCAACCTTAGTGGCAATGTCCCCCAGCATGAAGGCGCCAATAAATCCCAGAGCAGTTGATTGGGCAGTGGGAACATGTACTGTTGCCATTCGGACTAACTCAACACCAAATTCAGCCATAAGAAACTGGATGCCAAGAGGTATAATACCTGGCTCCTGGGGGCCGAGGAAAGCAAGCGACTCAGGTAAGAGCTGACGATTCAACACTAATGCCAGCCATAAAGGTGGCAAAATTAATGATAGCAACACACCAACCAAACGGATTAGCCGCAGATAGGAACCAATCGCCACATTCTGATGGTATTCTTCGACGTGCTGTACATGATGCCATAGCGTTGTTGGCAAAATCATGATATTAGGCGAAGTATCCACAATTATGCACACATGACCTTCTAGTAAATGGACTGCTGCTACATCAGGACGTTCTGTATAACGTACTTTAGGTAATGGGTTCCACTTATTGCCTTGGACAATATATTCTTCAATAGCCTTTTCCGCCATCGGTACGCCATCAATATTGATATTATTGATCCTGTCTTTAACAGTAGAAACCAACTCTGAATTGGTGATATCTTTAATGTAGCAAACGGCGATATCGCATTGTGAGCGCGTCCCAACTTTCACGATTTCAAACCGTAGATTGGGATCGCGTAACCGTCTGCGAATTAATGCCGTGTTAAATACGATGGTTTCCACAAAAGAATCACGCGAACCTCTGGTAACTTTTTCAATATTAGATTCAGCTGGAGCGCGGGCTGGATAAGCG